>CAOKJI010000223.1 GCA_948468495.1 uncultured Dorea sp.
TAATAAACTGGGAAAATATGTTGACGCTTATGTAGAAGTAGGGGTAGTGATTGCGATTCTGATTGTAGTGCTTTTATTCCTGGCATTGAAATGGACCAAAACAGGAAGAGCCTTCTATGCGGTGGGCGGTAATTCGCAGAGCGCGCTGATGCTTGGAATTAATGTAAAAAGAACCCGGTTTCTGGCTCAGTTACTGAGCGGCGTACTGGCCGGCATTGGAGGATATGTATATTTCCTGCATGTAGGTTCCGGCTCGGCTTCCCATGCAATGGGTATGGAAATGAATGCGATTGCTTCATCCATTATCGGCGGGACGCTCCTTACCGGCGGCGTAGGCAATATTTTCGGTACTTTTTTGGGAGTGCTTTCTTTAAGCACGATTCAGAATATTGTATCTTCGATAGGTCTTGACGAAGCATGGTGGACCGGAATTACTGTGGCAGCAATGTTATGTGCATTCCTGGTAGTTCAGAGTATTATTATGAGCAGGAAGCAGAAAGCATAGGATTCTGCTCTTGTGTGATGTGAGGACAGATGAAATGCATTTGTACCTACGGAAAGGGATACGACCATAACTGGGCCTTGAACGGCGAGGGATACCGTCCGGCGGTAGAGATGTATTCGGAGAAGACCGGAATACGGATGGAAATTAAGACAGATCTGCCGGGGGTACAGTTCTATTCCGGCAATTTCCTGACAGGGGAACCGGGAAAAGGCGGAGCGTACTATAAGAAGAGAAGCGGCGTCTGCTTTGAGACGCAGTATTTCCCGGATGCAATCCATCATGAGGCTTTTGTGAGTCCGGTATTGAGAAAGGATACGGTATTTACATCGGTGACCGGTTATGCTTTCCGGGCATAATGTTTTGGGTGATTCTATATGTGTTCCGACAGAGCATAATAAGAGGGCTGCTGCGCTTCGTAACAATCAGCGCTGCAGCCCTTTCATTATCGTTCAGGCAGGAATGTATTCTTAGCTTCTTTTTCCGAATAATCCATGTTTTTTTGAGGAGCGTTCCTCTTTGCCGATGGAAAGAAGCTCATCGTAAGCTTTGCGCATCTCCCGTTCCTGTTTTTCCCGGACGGATTTTGGCGGGAGATTGGCGTATCGCAAGTGAAATTCACTATCGTCTTCTGCATCCGGTTCTCCGGCGGTCATGGAGCTGCCCTTCTGTCTGCCAGAGGCTTGTGCCGCTCTTCGGCTTGTCTTGAGGGCCGCTTTTTCTGCTTTCCGTTCTTCATTTGCCTTCCGAAGCGCGGCGCGTACGTCGCTGCGGCTGAATATCTGCGTTTGTTCGGTAAGTTCGTCGTCAAGTATGGCGGAGGACTCGTCGGACAGGCGGCCTGAGTTTCTGGAAACAGTTCGTTTCGGCGGGGCGCTTTCCTGCCGGGAACTGCTTTCGGCGGCGTTTGGTATTTTAAATTTCTTACGGCAGTTGTGACATAATACATACCTGGGATCTTTCTTACTTGGTGTTAATTCTTCTCCACATATGGGGCATTTCATGGTAATCGTCTCCTTAATTAGTTCTATCATGATGAAACGTCATAAAGGGCGGTTCGCTCTTTGAGCTGTCAGTCATGAAACCTGGAGATTGCCAGGTGCGCTGACAAGCGGACATTATTTTAATATACTAACACAAAAATAACAAATTGCGAAGCTTTTTTCACAAAAGCGTCATAAAATAATGATACGATAAAAATAATATACGGTAAAAATTGGGAAGGCGGTATACCTATATGGAAAGATTACAGATATTGGTGGTAGATGACGAGAGCAGGATGCGCAAGCTTGTGAGGGATTTTTTACAGAGAGAGGGTTATAGCGTTCTTGAGGCGGCTGACGGTGTGGAAGCGATGGATAGCTTCTATGGGAATAAGGGGATTGCGCTGGTCATTCTGGATGTAATGATGCCCAAAATGGACGGCTGGCAGGTGTGCCGGGAAATCCGGCAGTCCTCGGATGTTCCGATTATTATGCTGACTGCCCGGTCGGATGAACGGGATGAGCTGCAGGGTTTTGAACTGGGTGTGGACGAGTATATTTCCAAACCCTTTAGTCCGAAGATCCTGGTAGCCAGGGTGTCTGCAATATTAAGAAGAACCAGAGGCGCGGATTCGCAGGATAAGCTCTGTGCGGGAGGCATCGAGGTGGACAGAGCGGCTCATCAGGTGACGGTGGACGGCGATGGCATTGAGCTCAGCTACAAGGAATTTGAACTGCTGACATATTTTCTGGAAAATCAGGGGATTGCGCTTTCCAGAGAGAAGATTCTGAATCATGTATGGAATTATGATTATTTTGGAGACGCCAGAACGATAGATACCCATGTGAAGAAGCTTCGGAGCAAGCTGGGGGATAAGGGAAATTATATTAAAACCATTTGGGGAATGGGCTATAAATTTGAGGTAGAATAGATGAAACATTCGATTGAGCGTCAGATGACAGTTGCATTTATGTCTCTTCTTGTATTTATGCTGGCAGGGATTCTCCTTGGCAACGCCTGGCTTCTTAAGCCATATTATATCCGGGACAAGAAGTCGAAATTCATCAGTATGTATCAGGCTCTTTCCGAGGCGGCAGAGGAAGGACGGCTTGCGGGAGTGGATGAGGAGACGTACAGCGAGCTTGCGAGACAGGCAGAGAAGGACAACTTGTTTTTTCTGACCATTAATATGACAGAGCAGACGATGATTGCTAATGTGCAGCATGAGGTAGAGCTGAAGCAATATCTGGACGCGTATCTCTTAAATCGCAGAGAGAACACCGACAAAACACTGGAGCTGACGGATGATTATGAAATCAGCCAGACCAGAGGGAAGGATTCTGCTACAGAGTATCTGATGATGCGGGGAGAACTTGGCGGGGGATATTTTTTCCTGATTCAGAGTCCGGTGGAGAGTATTCAGGGAAGCGTGGCGGTTGCGAACCGGTTCCTGATTGTAGTGGGAAGTATTGCGGCTGTCATTTGTATGGCGTTGGTATGGCTGTTTTCTAGAAGACTTACCAATCCTTTGCGGGAGCTTGCGGATATTTCCGAGAAGATGGCGGAGCTGAATTTCGAGGCGAAATACACCAGCGGCGGCGAGGATGAGATTGGCGTGCTGGGAGAGAATTTTAACCGAATGTCGGAAAAGCTGGAACAGTCGATTTCTGAGCTTAAGAGCGCCAATAACCGTCTGATGCAGGACTTAGAGCAGCGGGATAAATTAGAGCAGATGCGAAATGAATTTCTTGGAAATGTTTCCCATGAACTGAAGACGCCCATTGCTCTGATTCAGGGATATGCAGAAGGGCTGAAGGAGGGAATTGATTCCGACGCGGAGAGCCGGGAGTTTTACTGCGATGTAATTATCGACGAAGTAGGCAAGATGAATCATATGGTGAGGAATCTTCTTACTCTGAATCAGCTTGAGTTCGGGGATGAAGAGATTCAGTTTGAACGGTTTGATTTGACGGAATTGGTGTTCGGCGTATTGCAGAGTATGGAGCTGTTTGCAGAGCAGACCCAGGCGAAGGTGCAGTTTTTGCAGAAAGAACCGGTGTATGTGTGGGCGGACGAGTATAAGGTGGAGCAGGTGGTGCGCAATTATGTGGGAAATGCCTTCCATCATGTGTCCGGCGAAATGGTGATTGAGGTGAAGATTGAGCGGGATGGAGACGTGGCGAGAACGACGGTATTTAATACCGGAAGCGCGATTCCAGAGGAGGATTTGTCTCATATCTGGGAGAAATTCTACAAAGTTGACAAGGCCCATACAAGGGAATACGGGGGCAATGGGATTGGACTGTCAATTGTGAAGGCAGTTATGGAATCTCTTCATCAGAAATATGGCGTGGAGAACTACGATAATGGGGTTGCCTTCTGGTTTGAATTAGGTATAAAATAGAAATACAGGAAACGGAGCGAAGAACAGGAGAAGATTCAGAGGGGAAGGTTTGAGAGAATGGTTGCAATTATTGACTATGATGCGGGCAATATAAAAAGCGTGGAGAAGGCGCTTAGGTCTCTGGGGCAGGAAGTTCAGGTTACCAGAGACCGGGAGCAGATACTCCATGCGGACAAGGTGATCCTGCCGGGGGTAGGAGCCTTCGGGGACGCTATGGGGAAGCTCTCCCAGTACGGTTTAATTGACGTGATAAAGGAGACGGCAGATAAGGGGACGCCGTTTCTCGGTATCTGTCTGGGGTTACAGCTTTTGTTTGAGAGAAGCGACGAAGCTCCGGGGGTGGAAGGCCTTGGCATTTTAAAGGGGGAGATTCTTAAGATTCCGAAGATGGATGAGCTTAAGATTCCTCATATGGGATGGAATTCTCTGGAGTTTCCCCGTAAGGGGAAGCTGTTTGACGGCCTGGGGCGGAATCCGTACGTGTATTTTGTACATTCTTATTATCTGAAGGCGGCGGAGGAAGAGATTGTGACGGCAACGACAGATTATGGCGTGCAGATTCATGCTTCTGTCGAGAAAGGCAATGTATTCGCTTGTCAGTTCCATCCGGAAAAAAGCGGGGATATGGGCCTTCAGATTCTGAAGAACTTCGCAGGACTGTAAAGTATTAGAGAAGAATAAGGAGAGGTTACATGCATACAAAGAGAATTATTCCCTGTCTGGATGTCAATGGGGGGCGTGTGGTGAAGGG
>CAOKJI010000224.1 GCA_948468495.1 uncultured Dorea sp.
ACCTTGTCGGATTTAATCCGTATTTCCGGTCTGTCTCATGGGACGGATGTGTGGCTGAACAACGCCCAGGAGTTGATTCGCAGCGGGAAGGCAACCATTTCAACGGCGATTTGTACCCGCGACGATATTATGACTTACCTGATTAATAAGGGGATGGACAGCGAGGAATCATTCACGATTATGGAGCGGGTCCGGAAAGGAGCTGTGGCAAAGGGAAAATGTAAGGAATGGCCCAAGTTCAAGGAAGATATGAAGAAAAACGGCGTGCCCGACTGGTACATCTGGTCCTGTGAGAAAATTAAGTATATGTTTCCGAAGGCCCACGCGGCGGCTTATGTGATGATGGCTTATCGGATTGCCTACTGCAAGATTAATTATCCGCTGGCATATTATGCAGCGTATTTTGGAATCCGCGCGGACGCGTTTTCCTATGAGCTGATGTGTCAGGGGAAGGAGCGGCTGAATTATCATATTAATCAATACCAGAATAAAGAGGCTCTGTCGAAGAAAGAACAAGATTCCTTAAAGGACATGAAGATTGTACAGGAAATGTATGCCAGAGGCTTTGAATTTCTGCCCATTGACTTGTATCGGTCTAAGGCGTCGAAATTTGAAATCGTGGACGGCAAGCTCTTACCTCCTTTTTCAAGTATTGAAGGAATGGGCGCGATTGCGGCCGAAGCGGTGGAAGCGGCGGCGGTGGACGGCCCTTATCTGTCCAGAGATGATTTCCGCCAGAGAACGAAGGTCAGCAAGACGGTGATTGATTTGATGAATAGTCTGGGAATTTTTGGGAACCTTCCGGAGAGCAATCAGCTTAGTTTGTTTGATTTGTGATAGAATCGTTGAGGTGGTAAATATAGAGAACAGGCGTTACAACAGAATGTTTTACTTGAAAATCATTATGTATACTGATATAATCGGAATATGAGACTCAGAAGATATTTGAGAGATTTGCGAGGTACAGATGAAGAAATATTATGCAGTGTATATAAGTCTGATGCTGTCCGTATTTGGCATAGGCAGCAGTCTTTTGTATTCCCGGATTGTCCTGCCGGAAATATTTACCGTTTTCTTATTTATTCTTACGCTTACAGCGGCGGGATGCCAGGATATGAAATCGATGATAATTGCGGATAAATGGAGCGCTGCCATATTGGGAATTGCGGTGATTTCCTGTCTGACGATGCCGGAGCTTCCGCCCGGTTCCCGGATAGCGGGGCTGGTATGCGTCAGTGCGCCGTTTCTATTGATTGCGCTTCTGGTTCCGGGGAGCTTCGGCGGAGGAGATATTAAGCTGACGGCAGTCTGCGGCTTGTTTCTTGGCTGGAAGGCGGCGATTGTCTCAGCCGTGATAGGCATTTTCCTCGGAGGCGTCTGGACAGGCTGTCTTCTGATAGCCGGGAAGATTGGAAGAAAGGACTCTTTTCCGCTGGGTCCATTCTTATGTCTGGGGATGGCGCTGGGGATTTATGTCGGGAATCCGCTGGCGGAGTATTTATTTACTATATAGTAAAATCTGGTGTGAAGTGGGGCGACAGATTGTAGGAATGAATTTGGGGACACGCTCTAGTGAGATGCATAATCAAAAAATATTCCGCCTGCGCGGCCGAGAGATGCCAGCCGCTCAGGCGGAATTTTTATTTTATTGCGATAACAGCCGAAAATTTTAATTCGCCTGCGTTCGGCAGGCGGACAACTTGTCCAAAGTATTAAGAAACAGCGCGGCTTCATTCTGGATTTGCTTCTTCTCGGCAGCGGTCTTCCTGTCGTCTAAATAATTGTCGTACATCACACAGAGCATGGCGTAAGCAAATTCTCTGTTCTGGCTCCATTGGAACAGCATCCAGTTCATAGCATGTGAACACCAGTATTTCTTAGGGATGCCGCTGGATTCTAAGACTTTTACGTGAATCTCAGCTTCTTTGGCCAGTTCTGCAAGTTGTTCGGCGTGTTCTTCTTCCGGCTTTTTCCGGCCGGAAAGCTTGCGGATTACCGGGTTATGAGCGGATTTGTCGTTCAATAGCTGGGAACTGGAAGCTACCAGTTCATTTAACTTATTTGCCGCCTCCCAAAAGGGAGCGAAATTCGGTGATAATGGGCCTCTGTAATCAGAACTGTCAGAATGTCTGCGGGAGTCGTCTCTGCGGATAGGGTTGCGGATGCGCCGGTCGTAGATTCTGCGTTGGTCCGGGCTGCTGAGAATCCGGTAGGCATACAGTACGTTCTGGATATAGGTTGTAGTGTCGTAAGAACTGTCAATATTCGCGTCTGGGTGCAGTTTCTTTACAAGAAAGTTCTTGGCGCTGACAATCTCTTCATCGGTAGCATCCATCGGGACGCCAAGCAAATCATAATATGTACATTCTTTCATAAAAATCTCCCCTTAATAAGCTGCGCGGTAGGCGCAATACTTTTATAGTTACTGCTCATGTAAACAGCGGATTGAGTCTGCGTCCGCTGGTCAGTAAATAGTAACTTTTCCCCACTTATTGTAACATCATACGCTAATTTAGAATGGAAATCAATAGGAGAAACGAAACAAAACTTCTTGACATATATAGACTGCCGATATATACTGAGAGAAAGATATATAGATTGTCGATATAAGTTGGGAGGTTTGGATTATGGCACTTGATAAAAGTCTGGTATCGGGAAGTACGACAATGCTTCTTCTCCGTCTGCTGTCTGAGAAGGACATGTATGGGTATGAGATGATTGAGACGCTCAGAGAGCGCTCAAAGAATGTATTTGAACTGAAGGCCGGAACCCTGTATCCGCTGCTTCACAGTCTGGAGGAGAAGCAGGTGCTCCGGGTGTATGAGAAGGAAGCGGGAGGAAAGATTCGGAAGTATTACAGCCTTACGAAAGAAGGAGAGGGTTTGCTTGCTGAGAAGAAAGAAGAATGGCTGGCCTATTCGGAAGCGATTTTGAATGTGCTGAATACCATGCACCTTTATTCCCACGGGCAACGAGCCAGGCGGGCATGCTTGCATGCACATTTGGCGACTGCCGCGAGGGTCAAATCCCCCACAGCTTGCAGCGGGGTATTTGACTTGTTTCGGGATTCATGTGGTGATGTGCTGGGAGGTGACTTTGTATGAAAAAAGAAGAGTATTTGAATATTGTGGAAGAACAGATTCGGTGCAGGCAGGCCAGAGAGGGCGTGAGAAGAGAGCTTGCAGCCCATATCGAAGATCAGGCGGAAGTGTATGAATCACAGGGGATGGAAGCTTCTGAGGCAGAAGAGGCGGCTGTCTGCGAGATGGGCGATCCGGTGGAGACAGGGAACAGGTTGGATGAGATTCACCGACCGAAAATGGCGTGGAAGAGTATTGGGGGAATTATCCTGCTCAGTCTGGCGGCATTTATCCTGCAATATGTTCTGACAAACAGCATGCCGGATGCGCTGAACACTTATTCAGCATGGCTTCCGGGAGGGGCGTTAAGAAACCTGCCGATGCATATGGCGGGTTGGGGCGTGATGATAGGAGTCTGTTATCTGGACTATACCAGAATTGGCAAGTATGCTGGCCTATTGATGATAGCAGGCTGTGTGGGAATCTGGTTTCTTGCAAAGTTTTGCGCTATGCCTGTGAACGGCGCGGATATTTGGCTTGTCGCCGGATATAGTGTCTCGGTTCGGACGGTATGTTTCCTGTTTCTACCGCTGTACGGGGCAGTATTGTACAGTTATCGGGGGCAGGGATACCGAGGGCTTTTTGTGGGCTTGTTGTGGATGGTTCCATCCCTTTTGCTCCTTCTTTTTGAGAGAGCTTTGATGATTATTGTCATTGTGGGGAGTACGTATCTGATTATGCTGACAGCGGCAGTCTGGAAAGGATGGTTTCAGGTTCCGAAAAAACCGGTAATAGCAGGCTTATGGTCCGGAACTGCATTATTCATTTACGGATGGGTTAAATTTATCAAATTTTGGGGAGCGCCCTATCAGGCGGCGCGTTTGGAAGTATTGGAAGATGCTTTTCTCCTAAAAGGAGGCGCTACCTCTACGTCGGTAATGATGAGGAAGCTTCTTGCCGGAAGCAGGCTGCTTGGTACAAAAGAGGGATTTATAGGAGATGCGAAAGGGATTATGCAGCCTGGGGAGTATGCGCTGAGCCTGATCTGCGCATTTTACGGAATCCTGGCGGCTGTTATTCTGGCAGCGGGGATTGCTCTGTTATTTCTGCATTTTTTTAGAATGTCTATCAGGCAGAAGAACCAGCTTGGAATGATTATGGGAACCGGCTGCAGCGCCGTATTTCTTGTTCAGTTGCTTCTATATATAATGGGGAATATGGGAATGCTTCTGTCAGGGGCCTCGTACTGCCCGTTTCTAGGGTACGGGGGAAACGCGATATTCATGAACTATATTCTGCTGGGGATTTTGCTAAGTATTTATCGGTATGAAAATGTGGCGAGGGAGCTGCCGGCAAGGAAGCCGGAGTTGGTAAAACCGGAGAAAGGATAGGGTTATATATGGATCATTCACAGATTACCCACTGGTGCCATGAGGTGATCCGCTCTCAGGTAAAGGAAGGCGGGCGCTATATTGACGCTACTATGGGAAATGGTAACGACACCCTGTTTTTGTGTGAACTTGCAGGAGAAAATGGATATGTTACTGCCTTTGAC
>CAOKJI010000225.1 GCA_948468495.1 uncultured Dorea sp.
AAAACCGGGTGGAATTGGTACAATTCCATCAGAATTATTCTTACGAAGACTTTGTAATGGGCTACAAACCGGTAAAAGAAGGCTTTGAGCTGAAGCACGGGATTTTCTACCGCTTCTGCCAGAAGGCGTCCAACCAGCCGGATAAGGAGTTTTTCTTTCTTATAGATGAAATCAACCGGGGAAATATGAGTAAAATTTTTGGGGAACTTCTGATGCTCATTGAGCGCGATTACCGGGGAACGGAGGCAGTTCTGGCGTATAACGGCCTGCCGTTTTCCATTCCAAAGAATTTGTACGTCATCGGCATGATGAATACTGCGGACCGGAGTCTTGCCATGATTGACTACGCGCTGCGCCGCCGGTTCAGCTTTTTTGAGATGGAGCCCGGGTTTGATGCTGATGGATTTCTCCAGTATCAGAACAACCTGAATCATGAGACTTTGAATGAGCTGATAGCAAAGGTAAAGGCTCTGAACAAGGAAATCACATTGGATAAGTCGCTGGGCAAGGGCTTCTGCATTGGGCACAGTTACTTTTGCGGCTGTACCAGCTGCACGGAGGAATGGCTGCGCTCCATCGTGGATTATGATATTCTGCCCATGCTGGAGGAATACTGGTTTGACGATGCGGACAGGCTTCAGCGTTGGGAAAACAACCTTCGCGGTGTATTTCAATGACAAAAGATAAGAGTATTTTTATTAAGAACATCTATTATATGCTCGCCTACGCCTTCGCCGCACTGCGTCAGGACGGCTATAAAAGCGTTGCGGGAGAACGTTTTGAGAACCCTCATAATCTGTTTGCGGCAATTCTTGCCAGGGGAATCGGCATTCAGCTCAAGCAGGGGCTTTACCGGGAGTATCTGAGCCGCCGGGAGGACGTTTCCGCCATGCGGGGAAAAATCGATCTGCAAGGAGCCGTCAGAAACCGCCTTGCCAGAAAGCGGCTTCTGACATGCGAGTACGGTGAACTCTCGGAAAACAATCCGTTTAATCAGATTTTAAAAACTACGGCGATTCTTCTGATGCGGCACCCGGAGGTGGAGGAGACGTATAAAACAGACTTGAAGAGGAAACTCCTCTTCTTCTCGGAGGTCAGCGCGGTTGACCCGCCTTCCATCCGATGGGCGGCCATTCGTTTTCAGAGGAATAACCATACGTACCGTATGCTGCTTGGCGTCTGTCAATTGGTTTTGGAGGGGATGCTCCTGACCACAGGGAATGGAGAATACAGGCTGGCGTCGTTTGTGGACGAGCAGCGAATGAGCCGGTTGTATGAGAAATTCATCCTTGAATATTTCATCAGAGAATATCCGCAAATAAAAACCAGCGCGCCACAAATACCGTGGGCGCTGGACGACGGAGCAGGGACGCTGCTTCCGGTGATGCAGAGCGACGTTGTGCTGTGCCGGGGAAATACGGAGCTGATTATCGACGCGAAGTATTATACCCGCATTATGCAGGCAAGGTATGACGCGGACCGGATTCGGTCAGAGCATTTGTATCAGATTTTTGCCTATGTAAAAAATGAAGCGGCCTCATCTGGCGGCATTCCCCGTCAGGTATCCGGAATGCTGCTCTACGCCGGGACGGACGAGGCCGTCCAGCCGGACTGCGTATACCAAATGAGCGGGAATAAGATTAGCGTTAAAACATTGGACCTTAACCGGGAGTTTTCCGAAATTGCGGAACAGCTGAATCAAATCGTTGAGGAGAACTTTGGAACGGCTCCCGGATTCTGCCGCTGAGGCTGGCTTATGCCTGCCTCAGCGGTAGAATCTCTTTCCGGTAGACATACCTTAGGAAAACGGCGCACATAGCCACGGACGCCAGCTCCGCCACCGGAAACGCCCACCAGACCAGGGCCAGCTGTCCGGAGAGGCTCATCAGCCATGCCGTAGGCAGGAGCACCACCAGCTGCCGCACCATAGAAATGAGCAGGCTCAAAACGCCGTGACCCAACGCCTGGAACAGGGAGGAGCAGACGATGCTGAAGCCCGCCAGAATGAAGTGGAAACTAATGGTCCGCAGGGCCGGAACGCCAATTTCCAGCATATAGTCCGAGGCGTCGAAGAAGCCAAGAAGGAATCCCGCCCCTACTTGGAACAGCGTAAAACCGATAACCATAATGCCGGTGGCGTAGAGGATGGAAAGCTTCACGGTCTCCGTCATGCGGTCCGGTTTTTTTGCGCCGAAGTTGTAGGCCACAATCGGTACCATACCGTTGTTCATGCCAAAGATAGGCATGAAAACGAAGCTTTGCAGTTTGAAGTACACGCCAAATACCGCTGTAGCCGTAGTGGTGAAGGCAATGAGAATTTTGTTCAGACAGAAGGTCATCACCGAGCCGATAGCGGCCATAATGATGGAAGGCAGGCCGACGGAATAGATACGCATGATAATTGCGCCGTTAGGCCGGAAGCCTTTGAAATTCAAGGTAATCTCCGTATTCTTTTTTGCGTTCAGGTAGATGCCGAGCGCCGCGCCGACGGCTTGTCCCAATACTGTGGCCCATGCCGCGCCAGCTACGCCCATATCGAATACAAAGATAAAAATGGGGTCAAAAACGATATTGATGACCGCGCCCAGCATCTGTGTAATCATGGTATAGATAGTATTGCCTGTAGCTTGCAGCAGCCGTTCGTAGGTGATAGCCAGAAAGATGCCGAAGGATAAGACAGTACAAATGGTAATATAGGCTGTACCGCCGTCCACAATCTCTGCCACATCGGTCTGGACCAGGAAGAACGTCCGGGAGAACAGGGCCCCCGCCACGGCGAATACCGCCGCGCTGCATAATGCCAGAAATACGCCGTTGACCGCCGTTAGGTTGGAACGCTCAAAGTTTTTCTGTCCCAGGCTCTTGCTCAGGAGGGCATTGATGCCGACGCCTGTGCCGGTGGCTACGGCAATCATTAGGTTCTGCACCGGAAAGGCCAAACCGACCGCGTTCAGCGCGTTCTCGCTGATGCGGGAAACGAAAACGCTGTCCACAATATTATAGAGAGCCTGCACCAGCATGGATAACATAATAGGAACTGATATGCTGACTAACAGGCGGTTAATGGGCATCACGCCCATTTTGTTTTCCTGAGGTTTCATTTCTTTTTCTTCCATTAAAGATTCCTTTCCGGGGCCTGTCCCCCTTTTGATTGGTCTGCTTGTTTCCAGTCTCTTGAGTTTTCGGTCAAAAAAGCGCCGCTTTCCTCACAAGCGGCACGTTTATGGTAGCATGTAAAAATTTTAATGTCAACATGGAATTGAACAGTTTTTTCAACAGTTATAATGAAGGTAACAGCGTCTTTTTCCATTAATTGACATAACAAGACTTCAATGATACAATTTAGCCAGCAACTGCCAGCAAACATAATCAGATGGAGGACAAGAAATATGAAACACCTGCGTAATGCCGCCGCACTGCTTCTTTGCTGTATCTCACTGCTGCTGGCCGGGTGCGACGAAACCGCCGGACCCGTGGAGGAGCTGCCGGAACCGGCCTTTGCGGAGGGCAGCCCCCATGAGTCCAACCAAAAGGTCTGTCGTGAGTGGTTCAAAACCATGTCCTCAACATCGGGGCCATGTACGATTAGTGTTCGGGATACGATTTACGAAGAGGAGCAGGCGGCTGAGTGGTGGTACGCTGTCCAGTCGGACTTAGCGGTCTTCTACCGGACGCTGGACATGGAAGAGGACGAGTACACGCCCTTTACGATTTACATTGTGGATAAAACGCTGCACGGCCCCGAGACCTGGAAGAATCATTTATACTGCACTCCGGAGGACATTCTCAGCGGCGGCTACCGCCAGGAATTGGCTGGGACGGTTCTCTCCGCCGGTGAACAGTGGAAACAGCTGGGACTTACAAGCATTGCCTTTGACGGAGAAAAAGCAGATGCGGAGCAGCTTAAGGCGTATCTTGCAGACGCGGAGGACGTAGACCTGCTGGGCCTGTATGTACCCTATTTTTCTGATGCTTTCGCCAGCGAAGAGGAGATTTCTATGGCCCAGACAGCGGCGCGGCTTCTCTGCGAACACGTCATACGGGAACACGGCGGCTCCATGCTGACGGAGGACGCCTGCATGGACTGCCGTCAGGAGTTGCTGGACGAATTGGGCGTAGATCGTATCTATACGGACTTGTTTGGCGATTTTGACAACGGCTATGTCTACAGCTCCAGCGAAGAATACCCGCTGGTTGTAACAACACCGAGGGGAGATACCTTTAACATTGTGCCTCTGCCAGATGATATGGAAACGCCAGACGGAGTTTGCAGGCTCCTATACGACGCATGGAAGGGGCCGCAGGTGATTCTGGAAGCCGTGAGGGCCGAGGCCCCGGAATATGCAGATATCTTGGAGAAAAACTACAGCGGGTCCTTTACCTGCACTCTAAATCCAAATGGGACTGGCTCTACAACTTTTTCAGGGAATCGGCAAGGCAGCATACTATTGGGAAGGTCGTGGAGTATAGTTCATGAGATTATGCATCTTTTAATTCCTATCGACCATCATATTCCTGAACAGTGGAAATATGAAGCCAGCGCTGAGTATCTAACTTGGAGATATTACTTCTGAAAAACAATCTAGAAAAAAGATGCAGAAAGTGGTAAAATAGA
>CAOKJI010000226.1 GCA_948468495.1 uncultured Dorea sp.
CCCCAACTTTTTTACTGGCATTTCGTGCTTTACACTGCTGATGTTCTTTTATACCTTCAAAAGTCGTCACAAGAATATCCGTTCCTACCTCATCTACACCAAGCGCCTCTATAACAATGCTATAATTTATTTCATATTGGTTACCCTTTTTGTCCGCTCTACCGCCTTTTTCTAGTGGCATATTCTCCTCCCCATCTTCCGCAAATACAAAATGCCTATAAAACTGCCTAAAACAAAGCACTTCTACATATCTTTCTTTTGCATTTCCACCACACATTCTGTGTGAACCGTATGCGGAAACATATCCACAACTTCCCCCCGCGTCAACTCATACCCATTCTCCCGCAAATACTTCAAATCCCTCGCCAGCGTAGCCGAATCGCAGCTCACATACACAATCCGCCGCGGCCGCATCCGCACCATCGTCTCCAGAACTGATTCCGCGCAGCCTTTCCTTGGCGGGTCCACCACAATCACATCCTCTTCCGCCTGCCGCCCCGGATGCCGGGATGCATATTCCTTATAGAACTCCGGCAGCACCTCTTCTACCTTCCCGGTAAAAAACTCTGCATTAAGAATCCCATTAATCCTGGCATTTCGTCTTGCATCTTCAATGGCCTGCGGTATGATTTCCACACCGTACACCCTGCCTGCCTTCTGCGCCAAAAACAGGGAAATCGTACCGATTCCGCAATACAAATCCCATACGGTTTCCTCTCCATGCAGCTCTGCATACTCCAGCGCTGTCCTATATAAATTCCTGGTCTGCACCGGATTCACCTGATAGAAAGACAGTGGGGATATCTGATATTTGATATCTCCGATATAATCTGTGATATACCCTTTTCCCCACAATATGACAATCTCTTTCCCCATAATCACATTCGTCTTCTCTGTGTTGATACTGACGGAAATGCTGGTCATCCCGAGGATTCCCGCAAGCTTTTCGGTCAGTACCTCTGCGTGAGGCAGCCGTCTCCCATTCAGCACCAGACATACCATAATCTCATCAGTGGCAAATCCATACCGAATCAGCACGTGCCGTACCAGCCCCTGGTGTTGTTCTTCGTTATAAGGCTCAATCTGATACCGCTCCATAAATGCAAGAATGATATCCAGAATTTTCTGATTCACCTTCACCCCCAGCAGACAATCGTCACAGGGGATAAGCTGATGAGTATGTCCCACGTAAAATCCTGCCGCCAGCTTACCGTTTCTATCCCTGCCAATCGGAAACTGCGCCTTATTCCGGTAGCGGTACGGCTCTTTCATCCCACAAGGCGGTTCCATAACGCGGCTCAGCAGCTCCTCCGGTATCCCGCCGATATGTTTCAGATTATTCCATACTTTCCGGTTCTTGTATTCCAATTGCTTTTCATAGCTTACCATCTGTATCTGGCAGCCGCCGCACTGTCTTGCAACCGGACACTCAGGCGTCACCCTGTCTTTTGAAGCTTTTAGAATCTTTAGCAGCTTACCGTAGCCGTAATTCTTCTTCGCTTTCATGACCTTTACTTCCGCCACATCCCCAATTACCGTATCCTTGACAAACAGGGTGTACCCTTCTGTTTTCCCAATCCCCTCGCCATTTATGCCGAAATCTTCAATCGTTACCGTCACAATATCATTCTTTCTCATACTTACACCTCTTAAAAAAGACAGATGAAGCTCCGCCCCATCTGTCCAAGTCAAAAACCTCGCTCTAGAAACTACTTTTCCTCAAGTTCGTCTCAAACAACCTGTTATACCCTATCCAGTCTTTCGTATTCTTATCCTTAAATATCTCTTTTAACGTCTGCATCTTAGCGTCTGCACAATCTGCGAAATTCAGGGCAAATGCCTCTGGAATCGCCGGTTTCTTCGGGGAGCCGTATTCCAGTTCGCCATGATGGGAAATGATACAGTGCTTCAGCTCACTGGCCAGTTTATCTGGAAAATCCGGAATCTGCCGGACGGCGTCGCTTATCATCTCCACACCGATTACAATGTGCCCTAAGAGCTGTCCGTCATCGGTATAGTCATTCTTCGGAAACGCAGACAGTTCTTTCGTCTTGCCTATATCATGACAGATAGCAGCAGTATACAACAAATCCCGATTTAAAATCGGATATGCCGAAGCCATATACTCGCAGAACTTCACTACGCTAAGCGTATGCTCCAGCAATCCTCCCACAAAACCATGATGAACGCTCTTAGCAGCGGAATGCCCTTTAAATGTCTTGATAAATGTCTGATCTTTGACGAAATAATAATCTATTAACTGTCTGAGATACGGATTCTTTACCTGCGCTCCGTATCTCAGCAATTCCTCATACATCGTATCCGGGTTCTTCTCCGTCGCAGGCATGTAATCCGCCGGATTATATTCGCCCTCATAGGCCTTCCGAATCTGGCGGATATTAAGCTGCAGCGCATTGTTATAACTGATTACATCGCCAAAAACCTCTATAAAATCCGTCTCCTCATAGTCTGCAATCCCGCCGGAATTTGGGTCCCATACTTTACCGTCAAGCGTCCCCGTTTTATCCTGAAGAATTAAATTATCGTACGGCTTCCCATTTCTTGTCTCCGCAGAACGTTTCCCCTTACACAGATAAATATTTCGTATGGTTTCGCCTTCACAAAGCGTATTAATATATCTCATGACATTTTCCTCTTTCTATTCTAATTACAGCTCCCAACCGTCACATTATAATCAATTTCCTCATAACTGTCTGTGCCCTTTCGCATCCCCTGGAGCTTGACGCTGCTTCCCGTCTCCTGTTTCAGCAGCAGCGAATGGTATGCAGACAGCGTGATCGTCTTCTCCTTCCCAATGGCGACAATTACATCCCCGCTCTGAATCCCCGCTGCCATTGCCGGCGAATCCGCCGCTATCTCCTGCACATATACGCCCACAGGAATCCCCTGCTCCTCGGCAATATCCTCTGTCACCGTCACACCGGTAATCCCAAGATAAGGCACATGCACCCCATTGGACAGAAGTTCAATGACGCTTTTCAAATCAGAAATTCCATAACCGGTAACCAGATTCATACTATCTTCATCAGAAATTGACTGATCGATAATCCCTACAATCTCACCTTTAATATTAACCAGAGCGCCGGTCCCGTTCTTTGCCCCGGAAATATCCGTACAAATCAGACGGTACTCTCCGTCCGGGTTCTGTATGGTATTCCTGGGAGACGCTACCACGCCGAATCCCATCGCTCCCGCATAGCCAAAGGGACTTCCCAGCGCAATCATCGTATCCCCCTGGGAAACCGTCGCCGATGAGCCGAGAGCTGCAACCGTAAGTCTGCTCTTCGTACTGTCGGAAAGACTGTTCTTCGGCACAGAATACACCGCAAAGCCCAGATTCTCATCCCTCTGCTTCAACTTCACAGCGTAAGTCTTACCGTCCACAAATTTTGCCTGAATACTCTCTACATCCCCCGCAACGCGGCTGCTGGCAAAAATCAGAAGCTCCGGTCCGTTATCCGCAACGATAATTCCCGACACGCTTCCGACTTTATCATACTCTGTTCCCTGCCAGTCGTCTTCCAGCCCCGCCCCAAGCACTTCAACCACACATCTGGCCGTCTCATTTCCCACGTCATAAAGCGCTTTATTCATCTCTCTGTAATTATCAATTGTAAGCGGAGGCGTCTCTATGATCTCCTCCGACACTGCCTCGGTTTCTTCCGGCTCTTCCTCCTCCGGAATCGTCACCTGATCCGGATCATCAAGATTCATACTCTCTGCCCATGGCTTCAGCGCAAAAAATCCCAGACTGGCAGTCAATCCGAACACCAGTCCCAGACATGCATATTTGACAATCATACCTCTTGATATCCTGCCCCGGCCCTTTTCGTCCTTCAAAGTCTCCTGCAGAAACGCATATTCTTCCTCAGGTTCTACATCCAGAGTATTCTCCCTGTCCCCAGACTCTTCGTGATATTCCATGATGCGTTACTCCTCTGATAATCCTCTTATTATAGGAAACGGCAAATATATTTGTCGTCTGCTATAGTATACAATATTGCCTGCGAATGTTCAATATTTATCCTTTTATTTCAGCCCTAAATACGTTAGAATAAGAATGGATTAAGCAGAGCATTTTCAAACGTGCTTCAGGAGAAATGATATGAACAAGAAAACTTTAACAAAATTAGAATTTAATAAAATTACGGAACTTTTAATTGAGGAAGCAGCCTCTCCAGGGGGAAAGCGCAAATGCCGGAATCTAAAGCCTTCCACCGATTTGACGCTGATTGAGAACATGCAGGAAGAGACTGCCGCCGCATTCAGCAGAATTGTCAAAAAGGGCAGACCGTCATTTAGCGGATGTTACCCAGTAGAAGATTCCATGAAGCGTCTGGAAATCGGAGCTTCTCTGAATGCTGCCGAACTTCTGCGCATTGCGAAGCTTCTGACCACTGCCGAGAGAGCGAAATCCTATGGACGCCACGATACGGTGGATGAGCTTGCCGACTGTCTGGACGGGTATTTTGAGCTGATTGAACCCCTAACTATTCTATCCGCTGAAATTAACCGCTGTATTATTAGCGAGGAGGAAATCAGCGACGACGCCAGCAGTACGTTAAAACATATCCGCAGACAGATTGGGCAGA
>CAOKJI010000227.1 GCA_948468495.1 uncultured Dorea sp.
CTTTCACTTTTTTCTCCTTTTCTTACGCCCGAAGGACATGCATGAAAGTGTGCCCTTCACGATTTACGCTGATTTCCTCTTACGGCCGATTTCCACAACAGACCATAATACGGCGAATACTACGACAATCACTACTCCAATCTGGCAGGGTGTTCTTGGATTCGCGCTTCCGGTTACTGCCGCCACTCCTGAAATAAAATATGTAGTGCAGAAACATCCGATATTCATCCCGGATACAAACACTGCCGTTGCCATACTCTGCTTCCCCGCCGGAACATATTCGGAAAAACTATTCACCGTACCAGGCCATACAATCTGCACTGCCACACCGCTTACTACAACTCCGATTACGATTGCGGCGAGACCGCCGCCAAATGCAAATACTGCAGAACCGGCCGCCCACAAAGCCGCTCCCACCGGAATAATAAATTTTCCTGTCTTTTTATATAATGGAGCGAAAACCAGTCCCGCCAGACCATTTCCAATTGTATACAGGCAGGAAATGATTCCTGAAATAGCAGCAGCGCCAATTCCTTCATAGTCAATGATTGCCGACATATTCAGCAGCACCGGATAAAATGCGAAGAAAATAAACATGAACATCACCGATGCAAAAAGCGCCATTCCCGGAAGCTTTTCTTCTGAACCTGCCGTTTTATTTTCTGTTTCTTCTTCTTTCTCAGGTTCTTTTAAAAATATCAATACCAGCGCCAGCGGTACCAGTAGTATCGCATGTACCAGGAAAGAATATCCCGCGTTGATATCTGTTACATAACCGGATACCAGCATATAGGTAATCGAACCGGCCGCCATAACAAATGTCGCCGCGCCCAATACCGGAGGACGTTCCCTGTCGTCAAATAATTTCAGGGCAAGCGTACTTTGAAGCGGAAAGCCCAGTCCGATACAGAAGCCTACAATTGCCCTCATGATGATAGCAAATGTAAAATCCCGAATAAAGAAAGGCAGACATCCTGCAATGATAATTCCGCCCATAGAGATAACCGCCATGGTTTTAAATTTTACCTGTCTGCCAAGGACCGCCCCGGCAATCAGAGAACCCGGAATCATCAGAAGCGAAGAAATTGTAGACAAGAACAATACCGTACCGTAAGGGATGTCTGAATAAATCTCTGTCGCCCATGAATTTAACGCCGGAGTCGTGATAAAGATTACATTTGCAGCAAAATATACCGCCAAAAGACTGATGATTTTACCCGTTTTTCCATCTGAATTTCCCATAATATTACCCTCTCTTTCTCCCATCTTTCGGGATAACTCATTACATGTTCATTGCCACGTCCACCGATTCATGGGTTGCCGCGTATACTTTTCCGGCTTTCTTAGCGTCTCCAATTACATAAATTTCTTTGACCAGGCTTTTCAGCGTTTCTTCCAGCGGATTATAATTTCTGGTTCCCAGCGCCAGCACAATGCTGTCGAATCCGTCAAGAGTCTTTATCCCGGCTTCTTTTCTGGTCAAATCTTTATAGGTAACGCCGTCTGCCAGAAATTCCTGAATTGCAGCATTCTTATACATCTTTACATCCTGTTCTTTTAACGCATGAATCAGCATCGGTTTTCCATAAGGGTCAAGGTCCGCCGCAATTTCAGATTTCATCTCAATAATCGTAACATCCCTATTCTGTTCCGCCAGAAAATCCGCCGTTTCGGCGCCGATTAATCCGCCTCCGGCTACCAGCACCTTATGGCCGGTTACTGTCTTCCCCAGTAATACATCGCATGGATTTAGGAATTTTATCTCAGACAGCCCTTTTATCGGCGGTACCAGATTTTTGCTCCCCGTTGCGATAACGACGGCATCCGGCGCTTTTTCTTTCACCAGCTTAGCAGTAACCTCTGTATTTAACATAATACGAACGCCGTATTTCCTGCATTGCCGGATGTAATATCCAATACATTTCCCGATGGGACTTTTCGCCGGTGGATAAGACGCTGCAAGAAATGCGCCGCCAAGATAATTTTCTTTCTCTGCTAATTCTACCTTATGGCCTCTCGCCGCCATAATCCATGCCGCCTGCAGTCCTCCCGGCCCGCCTCCGGCCACAAGCACATGCTTTGACGTCTCCGTCTTATTTGCAATGTATTCTTCTTCCGTCCCGTTTGCAGGATTTACCACACAGCTAATCGGCTTATCTGCGAAAATATGCATGATACAGCCCTGCCCACAGCTAATACATGGAATAATATCGTCAACTCTTCCGCTAAGTACCTTATTCGGAAAATGAGGGTCTGCAATAGACTGTCTTCCGAAGGCAACCATATCCGCACTTCCGTCAAGAATCGCCGATTCCGCCATCTCCGCATCCGTATATCTCCCGACTGTAATCACCGGAATATTCACAGCCTTTTTAATTGCTGCCGCCGCTTCTGTCTCATACCCAGGCTCCAGATATGAAGCGCCGATACAGTACTGCAGGCTTCCATAGGTCGAAATACTGACATGCAGCGCCGCTATTCCCTCCTCCTCGCACATCCTGCACACAGCCTTCGTCTCCTGGATTTCCCGGCCTCCCAGAATCATCTCCGAACCGCTGATGCGAACAATAATCGGAAATCCATTGCCTGTCTTCCTCTGAATGTCACGTATCACCAGTCTTAAGAAACGCATCCGGTTATGAAGAGATCCTCCAAATTCATCCGTTCGCTTATTTGCATGTCCGGACAAAAACTGTGCAATCAGATAGCCATGGGACGCGTGAAGCTCTACTGCGTCGAACCCCGCTTTCTTTCCGCGCAGCGCCGCGTCGCCAAACTTGCCGGCCATCTCATAAACTTCTTCGGTTGTCATCTCATGGGGCATGCTCTGGCAGGCGGGACATGGTATCCTTGACGGAGCCGGAATTACCCTTCCCCCAACATACTTTTCCTCCGTTTCCCTCCCGCAGTGCCTGAGCTGAACCGCAATTTTTGCCCCCTCAGCATGAACAGAATCCGTCAGTTTCTTATAGCTGGGAATCAGCGAGTCCTCCCACATCCCGCATTCATTTATCAGGGAACGCCCCTCATAGCTGATTGCCGAGCACTCTGTAATAATTAATCCAAATCCGCCCTTTGCCCTCTCGGTATAATAGGAAATCAGCCTCTCGCCCGCTTCGCCGTTATGCTCTGCAAGGTTGGTCCCCATTGCCGGTACAACCAGTCTGTTCTTCACTTCCATTGAGCCGATTTTGACAGGTGTAAATATTTTTTTCAATCTCATGGATGATACCTCCTTTGCTTAATTCACCTTTACTTCCTGTTACTTCTATGCTATCCTTTGTTAATTTTTTAATCAATTTACAAATTCCTCCCGGCGGTCTGTCTATAGATAATCCCATAAATCTTGTCTTTCCATGGATATTTTGAGGCCTTTGTCTGTTTCTGTATCTGCTAACCACAGCATCTATATATAGATATTTTCCAAAAAATGTCTATCCTGTTTTATTATTTCTCCGATTCCCCATCCGGATTTTATGTTAAAATAAGATTACAATTCATACTCACGCTGGTTTTTGCAAAGTTATTCACAAAGCGCGAATCAAACCGGCGTAGATATAAAACGCAGCAAAATCAATACAAATACAACCTAGTACTCCATCCAGCTAGAAATTGGAGTACTAGGAATGAAAGGTGAACGCAATGGCAATCGATATTCATAACTTACTGGCTGATGCACTTTTGGAATTGTGTGAGCAGAAACCGCTCACATGCATTACGATAAAAGATTTGCTGACGAAAACCGGCGTCAGCCGACAGACATTTTATAATCGCTTTCGCGACAAAAACGATTTGATACAGTGGACATATGAACACAAAGTATTGAAAAGCTTTTTAGACAATAGTTACGAGAACTCCTACTATGAAAATACCCTGCTATATTATCAGGCGATTAACGCCCATCGTAATTTCCTCAAACAAGCCTGCGCTATCCGGGAACAGAATTGCCTGATGGATTTTATGCTCTGGTTTGTAGTCGATTATGATGCCAAATGGCATCAGCATCTAAACGGTGATAAACCGCTTTCCAAAGAGCAGCTTTTTATTACAAAATACCACTCAATTGCCTCAATTCAGGTAGCAATCGAATGGATTTCCAGCAGTAATCCAGAACCGCCGGAAGTAATGGCAAAGCGAATCACCAACATCCGAAAGATTAATATGAGCGACACCCTGTTTGGGGCGGACTGCAATGTGTACAATATTCCAGACGAGGCGCAGTAATCCGGGTGAAAAGCTGCCTGTCTCCCAACATCAGGGGTTCAGGCAGCTTTTATGTAATATCATGATATTCACCGGAAAATATTTCCACCTGTGCGGTTGGGGTCTCTCTGCCGCACAGGTGGAAATATTGTAACCCTCTACGAATTTGTCTCCGGCGCATATCTTGCGCCGGCATAATATTTGCCTCCTCTCAAATCTTCCATGATGGAATCATATCTTCTGTCCAGTTTATACAAAAACATAATCGCGATAGTAATTATGGCAAGTATTGCCGGTACCCATAAATATAAAAAGCGAATCATATCCATCGCCGATTCAGACTGTACTGCCAGTTCTCCATTATATCCTGCCGCTCCAAGAAGCAGGCTCAAAATACCCGAGCCGAACAT
>CAOKJI010000228.1 GCA_948468495.1 uncultured Dorea sp.
TTTTTTCCGACTATAAGCTGAATCTGATGCAAGTGCGGGAGAGCGGGCAGTACAGTTTCCGCAATGACGATGTAAAGACGGTCTTTGAAGTCTCAAGAGCGATTTTCGATAAGAATTTTGATAAAATCTTTCAACTATATGAAAATCGATATGTGGATTCAGAGCTGATTGCAATGATAGGCGTAATTACAGATTCCTCGGAGCTGATTCGGCAAGGGGAGAATAAGGAGGTGCATAATATGTGTACAGCGCTGAAAGAATTAAAAAATGAAGGCAGATTAGAAGGCAGACAAGAGGGCCGACTGGAAGGAATCCATGAAAGTGTATTGAAGCTGCTCCGAAAAGGTTTTTCTGCATCAGAAGTGGCCAGTCTGCTGGATTTCACAAAAGAAGAAATATTAAAAATCCAGCAGAAAGCATAACATTTTCTCATTTATGGGTTTCATCAAAAAAGAACATATTCCCAAAAAATATCTTTTGGGAATATGTTCTTTTTTGCATATTAAGCCTTGCAAATCACGCTGTTGACATGATACTGCACGCCTGTCCTCTGTCCCTCGCCCATAAATCTCTGGTTAATCCGTCGTTCTACAATACCGCAGTTCTCCCGAGTGGTATTAATCAGCAATACCAGAAACTGACCATTTCCATACTGATTAATAATGTCCCCATGCCGTACTGAATAGACGATAGCCTCCCGGAGTCTCTTCGACAATTCTTCCAGCCGTCTGCCCTCCTTCATAGGATTGCCCTTTCCATCTACCAGAGTACACAGCATCAGATACACACTCTGTCCTCCCCGTTCCATCATACGATTTATCACATGATAAATCCCACAGAAAACCGGATAAGTGCACTGATAACCTCCCGGAAATTCCTCCCCTTCCTCCTCCAGTTTCTCCTGTATCTGGTCCAGAATTTCATAAGAGTGTTTCATCTGCCTGCCCAAGCTCTCCATCATCTTCATAATTCGCTCAGATGGATAAATCCCCCGCTCTCTTAAGTAGCTGTCAACCGTATCTGCATATAGCTTCTTCGCTTCCTCATACCGTCCGCTCTCCATCAGCGCCTCCATAATCAGACTTTCCCAGTCTGCAAATGGCGCTGTGGCCGTCACATACCGCCCTAATTTCTCCAGCCGCAGCCAGTCCTGCTGATTCCTCAATATGGAAGCCGCCTTCTGTACACACTCAAAAAACAAACCGCTGTAGCGTCTCGCTTCCGCTCCGGCCCACAGGATTCCTGCATAATCTGATAGAAATTCCCCTTTATATAGGTAGATTGCCTTCCTGTATAATTCAAATCTGGCCGCCTCGTCCTCTTCCTCCGAAACTTGTCTGCATAGCTGGTCAAAGATAGCCGCATCCTCCTCCACATGTATAAGCGGCGTCCAGAAATAGACCCCTTTTTCCAGATAAATATAATTTACTTCAGGCAGTCCCATACTTTGCAACTTCTTCTTTGCTTTATATATAATCGTCTGCAGCGCCTGATGACGGTTCTCCACATCCCTGTCCCCCAACAGCACATCCTCCAGATAATCTCTGGATACCCCCGTGTGCACGTTATGCAGCAGAATCTGCATCAGACTCATAAAATGGGTATCCCGGCGCCGGTCTCCGGTCAGCGGCTTATCCTGGTAACTCATCTGAAAATTCCCGAACATCTGAACATAAAGTATTTCTGACTGCTCCATCCTTTTTATACCTCCGTTTTCAGCAAGTCCCCAAACATTTCCTGATTTTCACAGCATTTTACCTTAAAACTGTCTCCTTTAAGAGCTGTAACAAATGCGTTTCTTTAATGTAAAGAATGGGAAACCTCTTAATAATTATAACATTTTAGCGGTACTTATCAATAAAATTTTACTATATAGTTGGTAATAACTGGTTTTTTACTGGAAATAAATACAGTAAACAGAAAAATTTGTGTTTTCAATGTGGTCATAATCGGGGTATCTTTTACAAAACGACTATTACATACAAGGAGGAGACACAATGGGAAGACGTGGAGAAAACATTAGAAAACGAGGAGACGGACGTTGGGAGGCACGTATTATCACAGGATATGATTCAGGACAGCGTGCAGTCTATCATTCTGTTTACGGGAAAACCTATAGCGAAGTAAAGAAAAAAAAGAATTTATGGCTGGAAAGCCAGTTTACAGAGAGAACGATACAGCCGCAGGACTATCAGAGTCAAATCCAGATAACCTTTGAAGAAGTATGTACAGAATGGCTGGAATTTAAGCGGCCGCAGATTAAAGAATCCAGTTACGCACATTATGTACATATTATTAGGAAACACCTGCTTCCCGAACTGGGAGCCAAATATTTTTCTTCTATTACTACCGCTAATCTAAATCAATTACTCCAAACTAAACTCTGGGGGACAGAGGATTGCCAAAGCAACCTGGCCCCAAAAACCGTATCAGATATTCGCACTGTATTGATACAGATTATAGAGCATGCAAAAAATCATAAATATCCATCCGCAGTTACCGAAAAACTGTTTTTTCCTAAGATAAAACAACCCAATATTCGAGTTTTAAGCAAAGAAGAACAGCAACTTCTGGAAGATTATATTTTTCAGGAACAAAGCCCTTTCGTTATCGGCATACTTCTGGCTCTTTATGGAGGGCTCAGAATCGGAGAAGTCTGTTCCCTCAAATGGATTGATATTCATCCGGAAAGCGGACTTGTACATATTAGTAAAACACTGATTCGGATCCAAAAAACCGGCCCCGAACAAGAGGATTCCCCCAAGACAAAGCTATTGCTCGCCGAACCAAAAACCGAAAATGCAACTCGTGTCATTCCTCTTCCCGGATTTATAACAGAATTTATTAAAAAATTCAGGCAATGCCCGGATATATATGTCATCACAGGCACTACCTTCTGGATGGAGCCGCGTACTTGTTTGGACAAATACAAGCAAATATTAAAAAAGGCAGGGATTGATGATTATAACTTTCATGCACTCCGCCACACCTTTGCAACCAGATGTATAGAAACTGGATTCGACGTCAAATCCTTAAGCGAAATATTAGGACATGCTAATGTAAATATTACACTGCAACGGTATGTGCACCCTTCTATAGAATCAAAAAGAAGGCAGATGGACAAACTGGAATCTCTCTTTGTCAGGGGTCAGAATAAGGGTCAAAAATAACTTGAAAACCCGATATTTCAGGCAAATCTCTGGGTATCTCTTAAAGGAGACAGCTTTAAGATTCATCCAAATATTAGTTTTATCAGTCCTTCAGTCAAAGTTAACTTTTCCTATTTTTCCTATATAATAAAAATGCAAAACAGTGTGCTGTTTCTCTGGTAATCAGCACGCTATTTTGCATTCAGGTATCTCTATTCTACGCTCACCATATGGAACCCGGCAGCCTTCTTAATCCGGTTGCTCACTGCAAGATCCAGCCCCTCTTCGCCTGGACACTGGGTCCAGATATGCGTCACATCTGTTCTGTCAAAACTCCTGAGCACCTCAAAAACTCTTCTGGCATGTTCCCTTGAGTCTCCTTCTTTTCCCAACGACCGGCGCTCATAACCGTCAAACATCTCCAAATATTCTTCATAGCAGATCACGCCTTCCCCTTTTTGGATTTGCTCTTTTATATAATCCGCACCTTTCTGCCCCCCGCCAAATACTGCCGTTACCGGGGCTTCGGGTGCATAATGCCTGTATTTCATCCCTGGGGCCCTGGGCTTCTCTCCTTTCCGTAGCTGCCGGTAAATACTCTCGTCCGCTTCCACTTCAGGAACAACCTTTCTGATATCTTCCAGAGAGAGACCTCCCGGCCGCAACAACTTAGGAGGCGAGACTGTCACATCAAGAATTGTAGATTCTACCCCTACCCGGCAGGCTCCATCGTCCACAATACCGTCAATTCTTCCTCCAAAATCCTCAAGTACCGCTTCCGCAGTCGTACAGCTTGGATGCCCCGAACGATTTGCAGACGGCGCCGCAACCGGAACCCCTGCCATCCGAATAATCTCTGCCGTCACCTCATTATCCGGACACCGCACGCCAACCGTCTTTAACCCACACGTAGTTTCCTTCGGGATACAAGGCTTGCCTTTCAGTATCATCGTCAAAGGGCCCGGCCAGAAAAACTCTGCCAGTTTATATGCCAGTGGAGGTATCTCTTCACAATATCTCTCCAGCCAGGAAATATCCGGAACATGTATCAGCAGTGGATTATCCTGCGGCCTGCCTTTCGCCTCAAAAATCCCCAGAACCGCCTTCCCATCCAGCGCATTCGCCCCCAGGCCGTACACAGTCTCTGTCGGTATTGCGAGCAGGCCTCCGTTCTGTATAATCCGCGCCGCATTTCTTAATATATATTCTTTTTCATCTTCTGCAATATGATATACTTTCGTATTCAAAATCTTCGCTCCATTTCCACCGAATATTATACATGCACATCCCCCGGAGGGTTTTTATTATATAAGGGAGAAAATTTCCTATATAATAAAAACCACCGTCCCCGGAGTAAAGTCTCCAAAAACAGTGATTTCAACTGCGCGATCAGGGGTTCGAACCCTGGACACCCTGATTAAGAGTCAGGTGCTCTGCCAGCTGAGCTAATCGCGCAT
>CAOKJI010000229.1 GCA_948468495.1 uncultured Dorea sp.
TTTCGCAATCCTGATTAGTTCCCGGCATTCTTCCAAATCCGGAGATATCGGCTTCTCAAGCAGCAAGTGATAGCCTTTTCGCAGCGCAGGAATTGCATGTTTTACATGTTGTCTGTCCTGCGTTGCAATAAATATTACATCTGCAAGCTTATCCTTTGCAAGCATTTCTTCTGCGCTGTTAAAGCAGCCCTCTTCCGGTACCTGGTATTCCTTGGCTGTCTCACGAACCTTTTCCTGATTGGTATCTGCGATTGCCACAATCTTCATTTTATCAGGAAATAATCTGGCTGCCGCCGCATAGGTATCCTTTCCTCTGCTCCCGAGACCTGCAATTGCCACATTTAATCTTTTATTCATACATTCCTCCATAATTCTGCCGCCAAATCTGCATAATCCGCCAAGCCTAACCTCAATCATGTTGTGATTCTACGGCACTATTCATACCTTCCCACATCCCTGCCGTCTTTCAGAACAATCAATCTTTGATTTCTGCTGCCACGAAATAGCAGCGTAATATCCTTCTGTTCCTCCATAAATTCACCGTCCACCAATACATCAATATAAGACAGCATCTCTTCCGTTACATCTGTATAGACTTTCCCTCCTTTCTGCATATCTGTGTCATAAAGATATCCTGAGTAGCACCAGATATCCTTATCAGGATAACGCTCCTTTGCCCTGCGCAAAAGCCTTGTCACCTCCGGCTGATTCTCTGGCTCAAACGGTTCTCCTCCAAGAACCGTTAGGCCCTGAATATACCCTTCGCCCAGCATCCGGATAATTTCATTCTCCGTCTCCTGAGTATAAGGCTTCCCATATTTAAAATCCCACGTTTCTGCGTTAAAACATCCTTTGCAATGATGCCTGCAGCCGGAAACAAATAAACTTACCCGCACGCCCGGCCCGTCTGCAATATCATAGTTTTTTATATTTCCATAATACATATCTTATCCCTTTATTCTAAAATATTTTTCTAATACGTTTATTATAAGTCACAATTCCTTTTCCTGTCATCCCCAAATTGTAAGATAAGTTATTTTTTATCTCCCTTTTTCTCTCTTTCTGTGGTAAACTGAATAAGATTGCATATGATATCTTTATTCAATAAATTTTGCTCACATGCAAGCCTGCAATAGCAATTATTTGAACTATGCGAATGGAGCATTTTATCGGAAACACCACAATGCTTACTCACACAGACAACGAATATATAAAAGGATAAATATTATGGCTAAACTATACTTCCGTCATGGGGCAATGGGAAGCTCCAAAACAGCAAACGCTCTGATGACTTCATACAATTATTACGAGCGCGGTAAAAAAGCCCTTCTGGCAAAACCTAAACTTGATACCCGGGACGCTGGCGTTGTACGCAGCCGCATGGGACTGGAACAGGAATGCAAATACGTAGAAGACGTAGTAATCATGAGTGATTCAGAACTTCAATGTTATGATTGTATTATCATTGATGAAGCTCAGTTTTGCAAGAAATCCGACATTGAATTTTTTGAGCATATTGTTGATGATCTGGGGATTCCAGTCATCTGTTACGGACTTCGCACAGATTTCCGCCGGGAGCTGTTTGAGGGCAGTATGTGGCTTCTTGCATGGGCTGACGTTATCGAAGAATTAAAGACCGTCTGCTGGTGCGGCGACGGCGCAAGCTGTACCACGCGTTTTAACGAAAAGGGAGAAATTATCCGTACTGGTTCACAGGTCGTGATAGGCGGCAACGACTGTTACACATCTTTGTGCCGAAAGCATTATAAAAAAGGCGAACTCGGTCCTAAAAAGTTAATTTAATCCAACTCAATTCAGAACATTTCGGTGAGTATGCTTTTCTGAGTGTCGCTCCACAAACGCAGGCCATTAGAAAAAGCAGGCATTTGCACATCCTATTTAGATGCAAATGTCTGCTTTTATTTTTACAATCTTCTTAACTATTCTGATTAAACCAGCTCAATCAGAACCTCCATTGCTGCATCGCCTTTACGCTGGCCAATCTTAACGATTCTTGTATAACCACCGTTACGGTTCTCATACTTCGGAGCAATCTCATCAAATAATTTGGCAACGAGATCCACATTCTTTGTGTTCTTCTTTCTTCCTGCCTGTGCGGCCGGGACTTCCTTCACAGGATAAAGAACCTTCAGCATCTGTCTTCTGGCATGAAGTCTGGAAGGCAGATCCTTCTTAATCTTCTTCTCTACCTCGTCGTATACGGTCACCTTCCTGCCGTCCACAACTTCCTTCACTCTCTTGCCATCCTTGTCCTTACGGGCAACCTTTGCTGTTACAGTAACTTCCTCGAAGTTGTCCTTCTCTTTTACTGCCAGCGCAATCAGGCCCTCTGCTACTTTACGGATTTCCTTTGCCTTTGCCTCTGTGGTAACAATCTTGCCATGATTTAAAAGCGCTGTTACCTGATTTCTAATTAAAGCTTTTCTCTGGCTTGATGTTCTGCCAAGCTTTCTATACTTTGCCATTTTCTTTTCCTCCATTATAACACTTGGTTATGCATTCATCGGGCTTACTAGCCAAATGCCGCCGTCATGCACATCGGGCTTATTGACGGACTTATTTTAAGGTAGTTCTTCGGACTAAGCTCGAAAATACCTCGCTAAGTTCCGAAGAACGGAATGCGCACTAACCTCAAACTTCGCCTAACGGCTCGTTTTTGCTAAGTGCTTCATTCCTCCCCCTGGCTTAATTCTAAGCCAAGCTCCTTTAGTTTTGCCAATACTTCCTCCAGAGACTTACGTCCAAGGTTACGCACCTTCATCATATCCTCCGGAGTTCTGTTTGTCAGCTCTTCTACTGTATTGATTCCTGCCCGTTTCAGACAGTTAAAGGAACGAACCGAAAGTTCAAGCTCATCAATGCTCATCTCAAGCACTTTCTCTTTCTCGTCATCTTCCTTCTCTATCATAACTTCAGCGGCCTGTGCAACCTCTGATAAATCAATAAACAGCTTCAGATGCTCGCTAAGTACTTTAGCCGCCAAACTAACGGCTTCATCCGGAACCAATGTTCCATTCGTCCAAACATCCAATGTTAATTTGTCGAAGTCTGTAATCTGACCAACACGTGTATTTTCTACAGTGAGATTCACACGCTCTACCGGAGTGTAGATAGAATCAACCGGAATCACTGCAATCGGCAGCTCTTCATTCTTGTTCTTATCTGCACTTACATATCCTCTTCCCTTTGTAATGGTAAGTTCCATATACAATTTGCTGTCTGCTCCGCCATTCAGCGTTGCAATCACAGTTTCCGGGTTCATAATCTCAATATCAGAATCCACCTGGATGTCCGCACCTGTTACCACACCCTCGCCTTCAAATTCGATATAAACTGTCTTGGGTTCATCAGTCTCGGATGTGTTCTTAATTGCCAGCGACTTCAAATTCATGACAATCTCAGTAACGTCTTCCTTTACACCTGGGATGGAACTGAACTCATGCAATACTTTATCAATCTTCACCTGGCTGATTGCTGCGCCAGGGAGCGACGAAAGCATGATTCTTCTAAGAGAGTTTCCAAGCGTTGTACCATAGCCTCTCTCAAGAGGCTCCACAACAAATCTTCCGTATCTCTTATCTTCTGAAATCTCGGTTATCTCGATATTTGGTTTATTAAAATCAAACACTATATAGTCCCTCCTTGTGGGGTGAATCTCTAAATCCTATTATTTAGAATATAACTCGACAATCAGCATCTCATCTACCGGAACATCAATCTCATCACGAGTCGGAAGCTCTTTTACGGTTGCTTTCAAGTTCTCATGGTCTGCTTCAATCCAGCCTGGAACCAGACGTCCGCCTGTCACTTCCAATATATCTTTATCTCTCTGAGAGCCTCTGCATTTCTCTTTAATCTCAATTACATCACCAGCTTTAACAAGGTAAGACGGAATATTCACCTGTTTTCCATTTACTAATACATGTTTATGGTCAACAATCTGTCTCGCCTCGCGACGCGTTCTTGCCAGTCCCATACGGAATACAACGTTATCCAGTCTGCTCTCAAGCATGATCATCAGATTAGAACCAGTCATACCGCTCATGCGCTGTGCCTTCTCAAAATAATTCCGGAAAGGCTTCTCTAATACGCCGTAGATGAATTTCGCTTTCTGTTTCTCACGTAACTGAAGACCATACTCACTCATCTTCCGATTGGATCTCTTCAATTGTCTTCTGGATTTTTTATCAATTCCTAAATATACTGGCTCCATTCCAAGGGAACGGCATCTTTTCAGAACCGGAACTCTATTTACTGCCATGTCCTATATCTCCTCCTATTATCTCAAATGCTATCTTCCAAAAGTAACCAATTAGACTCTTCTGCGCTTTGGCGGGCGGCATCCGTTGTGCGGTACCGGCGTAACGTCCTTAATGCTTGTCACGTCGATTCCACATGCCTGAAGAGCACGAATCGCCGCTTCTCTTCCGGAACCTGGTCCCTTTACCATAACATCTACTGATTTTAAGCCATGAATTAATGCTGCCTTTGCTGCAGTCTCTGCTGCCATCTGTGCCGCATAAGGAGTAGATTTCCTTGAACCTTTAAATCCGAGACCACCGGCACTTGC
>CAOKJI010000230.1 GCA_948468495.1 uncultured Dorea sp.
AGATGAAGTGGCAGAAGAAGAAAGCCACAGGTGATTTTACAGCGGACGGCAGTACCAAATTGGATGATCCGATAAGAAAGCAGGCGGAAGAAATCCGCAAGTCCAGACAGGATGGGTCGGCGAAGCTTTCCGCACAGATTGACTTGAAGCTGAAGAGCGGGCAGAAGCTGACGGCCGATGAGATGGACTATCTGCAGAGGACAGATCCGCAGAAATACCAGAAGATTAAGGCGATGGAAGCGGAGCAGGAGAGCTATGAGCGGGAATTAAAGAAGTGCAAGACCAAGGAAGAGGTGCAGCGGGTCAGAATGGCTCACACAGCGACGTCTCTCAGTGCAGTGAATAATATTAAGAATAATCCTGCGATTCCCGAAGAGAAGAAACTGGAGCTGATTATGCAGGAACACTATAAGAATCAGGCGCTTGAGACTTCCACGAGAGAATTTGTAGAGAGCGGAAAGTATGCGGCGCTTCCGACGGAAGCTGAGAAGGCAAAGGCGGAGTAGGATTTGCAGGAGGCGAAGGAAGCCTAGCTTGGCATAACGAATCCTGCAGAAGAGACGGAAGAGGAAGAGAAGGCAAAACCAGAGCATACAGAAGCCCAAGAGTTAGAGACGGCGGATAAGAAAGGGGCCGCGGAGCAGGTATTGCAGGAAAAGGCGGCTGTGGAGCAGGCGAAAAAGAATATAAGAAATGAGCACGAAATGACTCGTGCAGAGGCAGAAAGTACGCCAGAAGCAATGAAGGTTAAGCGCGCCAGAGCCAGGGCGGCTTATAAAGAGAACCAGCCGGAGCTTATATCTGTGAGACAGGCATTGGATATAAAGGTTGAGTAACAGACTGCTGATGGCCGGCGTATGGTAAATACCGCAGATAGAAAAAGGAGACGGAAGAGGTCTCCTTTTTCTAATTGTTGTTACTCCGTCTGCTGAGAGACATTCGCCTGCTTCAATCTACGTCCTCCAGGCGATGTGTGAATCGTAACCTTGCTACAATCGTGCAAAGAATAGAAACGATGTGTGCTTGATGGACGGGACTGTACGTGCTATAATTTTTGTGAAAGAAGGGGGAATTAAGATGAATTCAATAGATATTCAGAAGAAAGATCAGAAGTATATTGCCAATACGTATAAAAGGTTTCCGGTATCTCTTGTAGAGGGCAAAGGAGCTGTTGCCCGCGACCCGGAGGGGAAGGAATACATAGATTTTACCAGCGGTATTGGAGTGAATTGTCTTGGATATGCGGATAAGGGATGGGCGGATGCGATTTCGGCGCAGGCACATAAGTTGCAGCATGTGTCGAATCTGTACAGTACCCAGCCTGACGTGGAGGCAGCGGAAAAGCTGTGTGAATATACAGGATTTTCCAGAGTGTTTTTTTGCAATTCGGGCGCGGAGGCTAATGAGGGGGCGCTGAAGGTTGCGAGAAAATATGGGATGGAGAAGCATGGCGAACAGTGCAATACGGTGATTTCTCTTAAGAATTCTTTCCATGGGCGTACGATTACTACGCTGTCTGCAACGGGGCAGGATGCCTTCCATCAGTTTTTCTTTCCTTTTACAGAAGGGTTTAAGTTTGTGGAGGCCGGAGATACGCAAGGGTTGAAGGATGCGTTGGACGAGACGGTCTGCGCAGTTATGGTTGAACTGATTCAGGGAGAAGGCGGAGTTGTTCCGGTAGATTCGGAATTTGTGAAGGAGATTGCAGGGATTTGCCAGGAAAGAGATTTAATATTTATAGTTGATGAGATTCAGACTGGAATCAGTCGTACCGGGACATTTCTGTGCTATGAACAGTTTGGTGTGAAGCCGGATGTAGTGACGCTTGCTAAGGGAATTGGCGGCGGTCTTCCTCTTGGAGCTGTGATGATGAATGACAAAACCGCGGATGTGTTGGGATTTGGCCAGCATGGTTCTACCTTTGGAGGCAATCCGGTGGCGTGTGCGGGCGCTTGTTATGTGCTGGAACAGGTAATGAAGCCGGAATTTTTGGAGGAAGTGAATCAAAAGGCTGCATATATGAGGAAGAAGCTTCAGGCGCTTCCGCAGATTCAGTCTGTTACGGGCCTGGGTCTTATGCTGGGCGCTGAGTTAGAAGAAGGACTGACGGCAGGTGAAGTCGCAGGCTGCTGTGCGGTGGAGGGTCTGCTTGTACTGACAGCGAAGACGAAGCTGCGTTTTCTTCCGCCATTAATGATTAGCTATGAAGAAATTGACCGGGGGATTGAGATTCTTGCGCGGGTTCTTCAGAAGTAATTGCGGCGTAAAGGATATATGGAGCGTACATGGAAAGGAGGAGGGTAAGGGAAAAGGATGAATCGAAGGCGAGCGTATAGTTGCGAAAATTAAAGACAGTATGAGAGGAACCAGTTGGTGGATGATACGCTCTGCTGAAGGCAGCAGAGGCGTAAAATATAAGGAGGAAATGTATGAGTAAACCAGTATTAGTAATTATGGCGGCAGGTATGGGAAGCAGATATGGAGGTCTTAAGCAGATTGACCCGGTAGACGAAGAGGGACATATCATTATGGATTTCTCCATGTATGATGCGAAAAGAGCAGGGTTTGAGAAGGCGGTCTTTATCATTAAGGAGGAGAATGAGGAAGATTTTCGCAAAGCAATTGGGGATCGGGTATCCGAATATATGGAAGTCGAATATGCGTATCAGAAATTAGAAAATCTGCCGGAGGGTTATCAGATTCCAGATGGAAGAGTGAAACCATGGGGTACGGCGCACGCGGTGTTAAGCTGTATTGATAAAGTGGACGGCCCATTTGCGGTAATCAATGCGGACGATTATTATGGAGTAGAAGCATTTCAATTGATTTATGATTATCTGACGACACATCAGGATGACGAGAAATACCGGTACACAATGGTGGGATATTTGCTGGGAAATACCATAACAGATAACGGTTATGTTTCCCGCGGCGTCTGTGTCATGAACGAGCAGAGAGAGCTTGTCTCTGTTACAGAGAGAACCCGGATTGAGAAACGTGATTCGGGGATAGCTTTTTCTGAGGATGAAGGGAAAACATGGACAGATTTGCCGGCGGAGACGGTGGTTTCTCTGAATATGTGGGGATTTACCAGAAGCATTTTAGAAGAGATTAGAGAAGGTTTTCCGGCATTTCTTGAGGAAGGTCTGAAGGCGAATCCTATGAAATGCGAGTACTTCCTTCCATCAGTTGTAAGCAGGCTGGTTAAAGAGGACAAGGCGTCTGTGACGGTATTAAAATCCCATGATAAGTGGTATGGGATTACTTATAAAGAAGACAAGCCCGTTATCGTTAAGGCAATTCAGGAAATGAAAGACGCTGGATTGTATCCGCAGAATTTGTGGTAGAAAATGCAGTTTTTCTAAACGGATAATCCGTTGAAAATATGGGGGAATGGTGTTATATTTTTATAGGAACCACATATTTTATATTTTAAAGGAGGCAGATAGAGATGGCTGTTTTAATTACAGGGGGAGCAGGCTATATTGGAAGTCATACGGCTTTGGAGTTGTTGAATGAGGGCTATGAAGTTGTAGTATATGACAATCTGTATAATTCTTCGAGAGAATCTCTTAAGAGGGTGGAGGAATTAACCGGAAAGAAGATTACATTTTATGAAGGAGATATTCTGGATGAGGACAAATTAAAGGGTATGTTCCAGGCAGAGAAGATAGAAGCAGTCATTCATTGTGCGGCATTAAAGGCCGTCGGGGAATCTGTCAGAAAACCTTTGGAGTATTATCACAATAATATTACCGGAACGCTGACCCTGCTTAAAATCATGAATGAAGTCGGAGTGAAGAATATTGTATTCAGCTCTTCCGCAACTGTATACGGCGACCCGGAAGTGATTCCGATTACAGAAGAGTGCCCGAAGGGACAGTGCACCAATCCTTACGGCTGGACAAAGTCTATGATGGAGCAGATTATGACAGACTTACAGAAAGCGCATCCGGAATGGAACGTTATTCTTCTGCGTTATTTTAATCCAGTAGGCGCACATGAGAGCGGACGGATTGGAGAGGACCCGAAGGGAATCCCGAATAACCTGATGCCTTATATTTCACAGGTGGCAGTTGGAAAACGCGAGAAACTGGGTGTGTTCGGCAATGATTATGACACGCCGGATGGAACCGGAGTAAGGGATTATATTCATGTTGTAGACCTGGCAATCGGCCATGTGAAAGCAATCAATTATATATTTACCAATCCGGGACTGGATATCATCAATCTCGGAACGGGCGTCGGCTATTCTGTGCTGGATATGGTGAAGGCATTCTCCAAGGCATGCGGCAAAGATATTCCGTATGAGATACAGCCAAGGCGTGAAGGAGATATTGCTATGTGTTATGCGAATCCGGCCAAGGCGGCAGAAGTGCTGGGCTGGAAAGCAGAGCGGGGGCTGGACGAGATGTGCGCAGACTCCTGGAAGTGGCAGTCGCAGAACCCTAACGGGTATGAGGCATAATAAATATTACAAGGTCGCCAATGCTCTCAGGAGTAGGCTACAGTTCACACGCCGCCTGCTCTGGTCTGCAAACTGCGACATACGAAGCAAGGCATTTCAGAGACGTTTTTAATGGAAGTG
>CAOKJI010000231.1 GCA_948468495.1 uncultured Dorea sp.
GGCATCGTAAGGATTGGAAGCTGCGTCACGGAGCCGAGAGAGTCTTCCACGATTCCCGCACGCTCATAAATCGTCGCAAGCTCACTGTACAGATATCCCGGATAACCTTTTCTTGAAGGAATCTCTCCTCGTGAAGACGACACTTCACGCATGGCTTCTGCAAAAGAGGTCATATCTGTCAGTATAACGAGAATATGCATGTTACATTCAAATGCAAGATATTCTGCAACCGTCAGGGCAACCTTCGGCGTGATCAGACGTTCTACCACCGGATCATTCGCCAGATTAAGGAACATACATACATGGTCGGAAACCCCGCTCTCCTCAAAGGTCTTACGGAAGAACTCCGCAACATCGTGCTTAACGCCCATAGCTCCGAACACGATAGCGAATTCTTCCTGGGAATCGTCGCCCAGAGACGCCTGCTTTACAATCTGTGCCGCAAGCTGGTCGTGAGGCAGACCGTTTCCGGAAAAGATTGGAAGCTTCTGCCCGCGAATCAGCGTGGTCAGTCCGTCAATCGCCGAGATTCCGGTACGGATATAGTTCCGGGGGTATTCCCTGCGGACAGGATTCAGCGGCAGACCGTTGATATCCCTCTTATCTGTGGAAAACAGAGAGCCAAGGCCGTCGATGGGCTCGCCCACTCCGTTAAAGGTCCTTCCCAGCATATCCGGAGACACCGCTACTTCCATGGGATGTCCAGACAGCTTCGTATGGGTATTCGTCAGAGACATATTCTCCGTTCCCTCAAATACCTGAATGACCGCCTTATCGTCATTCAGCTCCACAATACGGCCCATCTTCCGCTTATTTCCGTCAATTACAAACTCTACGATTTCATCAAAAAACGCATCCTGCAGTCCCTCAAGGACAACGAGAGGACCGTTGATATTACTTAAGCCAAGATATTCAATTGCCATAGCCTCTCCCTCCTTCTATGCGTTCTTTTCCAATATACGGTTATAGAAATCATCAATATCCTGTTTATACATATCCAGCATCTGCAGATTATCATTGGGAACGTCATACTTGATGGCAATGACCTTCTCAAAGATTCCCTCCGCTTTCAGAAGCGACATCGGATGCCCCATGGCCACCAGCTTCCGGCTCTTCCGATACAGATACAGAATCACGTCCATCATCTTAAACTGCTTCTCCATAGATACGCAGGTATCATCCTTGTGAAATGCATTCTGCTGCAGGAATCCTAAGCGAATCACCCGGGCAATCTCAAGCACCAGCTTCTGGTCGTCGGGAAGTACGTCCGCGCCAATCAGCTTGACAATCTCCATCAGATTATTTTCCTGACTGAGAAGTCCCATCAGCCGATTCCTGTAATCCACAAATTTCGGCGATACATGGTCTGCATACCAGGCGCTCAGTTCCATCGTATACTCGCTGTAACTGGTCAGCCAGTGGATTGCCGGAAAATGCCTCGCATAAGCGAGGGATTTATCCAGTCCCCAGAAACAGCGCACGAAACGCTTGGTATTCTGGGTAACCGGCTCGGAGAAGTCTCCTCCCTGGGGAGATACTGCGCCGATAATCGACACCGAACCGGACGCTCCGTTTAAGGTCTGCATCATTCCCGCCCGCTCGTAGAAAGCCGACAGCCTCGACGCCAAATATGCCGGGAAGCCTTCTTCCGCAGGCATCTCCTCCAGACGTCCGGAAAGTTCTCGCAAAGCCTCCGCCCAGCGGGACGTAGAGTCCGCCATAATTGCCACGTCATATCCCATATCCCGGTAATACTCCGCCAGCGTCAACCCTGTATAAATAGACGCCTCTCTGGCCGCAACCGGCATGTTGGACGTGTTGGCAATCAGCGTCGTCCTGTCCATCAGGGGGTTCCCCGACTTCGGGTCAATCAGCTCTCCAAACTCCTCCAGAACCTGCGTCATCTCATTTCCACGCTCGCCGCATCCGATATAAATAATAATATCCGCATCCGACCACTTGGCAATCTGATGCTGGGTCATGGTCTTCCCCGTTCCGAATCCTCCGGGAATCGCAGCCGTTCCGCCCTTGGCAATGGGGAACATAGTATCCAGAATACGCTGCCCTGTTACAAGCGGAATACTTGCCGGATATCTCTGACTCACCGGCCTTGCCACACGAATCGGCCATTTCTGGGTCATGGTAAGTTCCCGAATCTGTCCGTCCGGAAGCTGTACCTTCACCAGCACGTCCCGAATCGTATATTCTCCATCCGGAACAACTTCTACTACTTCAGCCGACTCTACCTCCGGCGGCACCATGCATTTGTGCACAATCGCCCTGGTCTCAGGGACCTCCGCAATAATCGTCCCTCCATGCACCAGATCTCCCTTTGCTACGGTAAGATGGGTCTGCCATAATTTCTCTGTATCCAGAGAATCCACAGAAACACCCCGGGCAATAAACGCGCCGCCCGTATCCGCAATCCGCTCTAAGGGCCGCTCGATTCCGTCGAAAATATTGTTAAGAATCCCCGGCGCCAGCGTCACAGACACCGGCGCGCCGGAAGATTCCACCTTCTCTCCCGGCCGTAAGCCGGAAGTCTCTTCGTATACCTGAATGGTAGTCCGGTCCTTATCCAGAGAAATGACTTCGCCAACCAGCTTCTCTTCTCCCACATAGACCATCTCCGACATCCGGAAACTGCTCTTTCCTTTCAGATAGATGACAGGTCCGTTAATACCATAAATCACGCCTGTATTTTTACTATCCAATACCCACACCTCCTCTGAACAGGAATTTCTGGTACTCATTCTCAAGAGCCCCCTTATATGCATGGTCAATCAGTACATTGCGGCCATGAACAACCGCCCGGACTCCTCCTACGAAATCCTCCCTGCTGATTGTAAGCTTCATGCCGGTATGCTCCTCCAGATAATCCTTCTTATCCGCATCCGTCGGATTGATATATATGGTAAGCTCCTCGCCATTTGCAAACCGAAGCGCCTTCTCAATATAATGCACCAGCGCTTTCCGGTAAGCATCCGTCTTCATATATTCCTGGAGCTTCTTTTCCACTTCTTCAAACAGCTCCTTCTTAAGCTCCTTCTGACGCTTGCCGTACTCCCGCTTCAGCTCAATCTGCGCGCGGGAAGCCGCCATATTCTGCTGCTGTCTGGCATTGATTAACTCACCCCGGATACGCACCTCCGACTGCCGGAGAGCCTCGTCTCTGTGCTGGTTAAAAATACCGGCCAGCATCTTCTCATGCTGCTTCGTAATCGAATCCGCTTTAAGTCTCGCCTCTTCCATCGCCGCTTCCTGTATATGCGCAATTCTTTCTTCTATCGTCAAAGCCTCTCACCTTCTTCTCTAAAGTTTAAGCTATTCATCTTTCAGATTCATAGCTATGGAATCTGTCCGTTCCAAATCGCCTGCGGCGAGGAACAGATTCCCTCCTGGCTAAATTTACACGTTCTCACGAACTTTGCAGCTAGTGCAAAGTCCTGAACGAAACTATTACAGTTTCAGTCCAATCGCTTCGTTTACATAGGATGTGATAAAGTCTTTCTTACGTCCGGTTCCGTGTCTGTCAGGAATCTCAATCAGCAGCGGCATGGTTCTCTCCAGTTTAATCTCATCTAAGAGCTCTGGAAATTCTCTTCCGAGCCTCTCTGTCAGAAGTATAATGCCCACCGACTCATCCTCCATAGCCGACTCGATGGTTCTGCGAAGTTCATCCTTTTCATGAACTACAACGCCGTCCACACCTGCCAGCCGCATTCCTGTCAGCGTATCAACGTTATCACTAATCAAATACATCTTCATCTTACAGCTTACCTAAAATCATGAAAGAAATAATCAGGCCGTACAGACATACACCCTCTGCCAGACCTACGAAGATCAGCGACTTACCAAGAGCGCTGGAATCCTCACTGATTGCGCCGAGAGCTGCGCTTGCCGCGCTTGCAACGGCAATACCGCCGCCCACACATGACAAACCGGTTGAAAGTGCCGCGGCCAGATATCCGAATCCAACTGCATTATCCGAAACGGCAGCCGCCGTCTCTGCAGCCTGTACCGGAGTTCCTGAAAACATCATAATCCCTGCAATGACAAAAGAGCTGAAAAAGAAAAATGCATTCGCCCCAATCGTCCTCTTATAACGCTTCTTAGACCTCTCCCCCAGAAGAAATGTTCCAAATGGAATCACAATGCTGAGCATCAATGCTGCAATAAGTAATAATTTCACTGTTACTGACATAATAAAAGTCCTCCTTATCTCTGATAAAATTATTTATTTTTTGTATGATTAAACGGCTTAAACTGCCGTCCGCTTCCCTTATAAAACCTGCTGAACATCTCATAGTATTCCAGACGAAGTACCTGAATCCCTACAATCAGTCCCTCCAGCATCATAACAATTAGATTGCCTAAGATTACGCCGAACAGGTTCGGGCTTCCGTTCTCTGCTCCGGAGAGCATCAGCACAACCTCCATAATCGCCGCGTGGCTGACTGCAAAAGCTCCGATACGCACATAAGAAAGCGTATTGGAAAAGTAACTCAGCATGGTCTCAAACAGTTCAAAAAATCCCTGCACTAAGAACATTCCCTTGCCTACTTCCATCTTCTTATGGTTC
>CAOKJI010000232.1 GCA_948468495.1 uncultured Dorea sp.
ACAGAAGAGCTGATTTGCGAAATTGAAGAAGGATATGACGCGCATGAGCATACCGATGAGTGCTATGTGACCGAGACGGTCAATGTCTGCGGAGAACTGGAGCTGCATACCCATGAGGACAGCTGCTGTGACAAGGATGGGAACCTTATCTGCGGGCAGACAGAGCTGCTGGAGCATGTACATGCCGACGGCTGCTTTGAAATCATAGAGGCCGAGGCGGCCGATGAGGAAAGCGGCGAGGCACAACTGTTCCAGAAGACATATGAAGATGCGGAAATCAGGGTAGTGGCGGAATATGACGAGTCCGCGAACATCCCTGAGGAAGCGCGGCTGGTGGCGGAGCGGATTGAGGCCGAGGCTGAGGGCGGCACGCAGGATGGTTCGGAAACGACAGAGCCGGAAGCGGACGAGGCCGACGGAGTGCAGGAAAGCCGGGAAAGCGTCGCAGAAGAGGTATCCTACAGGCTCCGGTTCCTTGTAAATGAGGAAGAGGTTCAGCCCGGGGGAACAGTGACCTTTACGGTGCAGGGGCTGGATGAGAATGGCAGTGACGCAGGGGAACCCGCAGTGCTGGTATATAACGCCGGTGACGGACTGGACGCAATGGTAGCGACTCTGGTCAGAGAGACTGCGGCAGAGGCGGCGCATGAGTTCCGCAAAGAAGCCCGGGACGGCAATGTGAGCGTGGCTGTGGAATACGATGCCCTCGCCAACATTCCGGGGGAAGCGGAGCTTCGGGTAAGGCAGATTACGGCAGAAAGCGATTCTGAGCAATATGCGCAGCTTGAGGCCGAATTTATCGGACAGACGACAGAAAATGCCATGATGGATATGCTTTTTGAAATCGGATTCTATGTGGAAGAGACCAGGATAGAGCCGGAAGCGCCTGTGACCATCACGGTTCAGATACCGGACGGCCTTGCAGAAGAGGGCGAAGGGATTCAGGCAATCCGCTTTGGCGAAGCGCAGACAGAGGAACTGGATGCCGATGTCCTGGCAGACGAAGCAGGTAATCAGTCTGTAAGATTCCAGGAGAACAGCCTGTCAACCTATGCGGTTGGGAGGACAGAAGTCAGGACTTTCAGCGTCAGGAAAGAGTGCAGGAACGATGCCCTGAACATTATCGTGATTGCCGAGTACAATCTGGATGCGGAGATTCCGGAGGAAGCGGAGCTTAAAGTAGAAGCGATTACGCCGGAAAGCAACCCTGAGTACTATGCCCGGCGTGAGGCGGAGTACCTGGAGCAGGTAGGCGAAAGCGCCCAGATGGATATGCTTCTGAGCATCGGCTTCTATGATGCGGACGGCGCGGAGATTGAGCCTGAGACTCCTGTGTCCATTACCGTACAGCTGCTGGATGACCAGTACGAGGACGGCGAACAGATTAAGGTAGTCCACTTTGGAAATGAGGCTACTGAGGAGCTGAATGCCTCTGAAATCAGGACGGATGAAGAGGGGAACAAGGCTACCAGCTTCGAGACGGACAGCTTTTCGGATTTCGGGGTCGGCCCGAGAAATGGAGAGAATCAGCTGGTCTATTGTAGTGAGGATAGAGGCGATGACCCCGGGATGGATGGCATTACCACTTTTGCTCTTGGTAGGAGCAGTGGAGACTCCCGCTTGGAAGATGGAAGTTCCTACCAGATTTATTGCCAGAGCGGTGGGAAGACATATGCGCTGTATCACGATGAGAGCCATGCGCTGCAGGCTGTAGAGGTTACGGTGGATGCACAGGGAGCGATAGTAGCCGGGAGTGAATACACGGAGGATGGCTTTATCTGGATTTGTGAGAGCAATAGATACGGGAATGCGCTGAAAAGTGAGGATGGATATTATTTGAGTGATGTAGGCCCCGGCTGGACTATGACGAATCAGTATGCATTCACGTCTTTAGACTTTTTGGGGAATGGCGTTGATGAAATTGGAATTTATAGTACGGTAGCCTCGAGTTATTTGAATTATGAAAATGGCCAGATCGCGGCTGGGTATAAAGCACAATATACCAAATGGAAGTTTGCGGCTCCATCGACCGAATCCGGACAATATAGAATCAACTATTATAAGAACGAATTAAGCGTTTCCAAATTTCAAGACGAAGTATCCGAGGTTGAGCGGGGAACATTACTGGGCCGGAGATATTTGGATGCTGAAGAAACGGCGGATGGAAAAACGGTAATACGGATACCAATTATGGGAACGGCTGGGAAAAATGAGATTGGAAAACTGGATGATTATACAGAAGACGGAAAAACCTATAAATTCTATGGTTGGTCCCTGAACAGTAATTCTAATTATCAGCCAGATATCGGCCATTTGATATACTGTGGAGACCCGGATATCACGATTAATCAGTTCACTGTACCAACATATGTGTCGGATGGCGTGATTACCTTGGAAGTGACTGATTCGCATATAAAGCAAATCTCCGAGGGGAAATATGAAATTAATTTATATGCGATATGGGCGGCACCGAGTAATGTCAGGGGTTCTGGCAGTGTCGTATATTATGGTACTAATTATAAAGAATTGAATGGGCCAGAGGATAATGAGTACAATGATCAGGCGCGGACAGGAAGAGGGGTAATGTTCTTCGTGAGGCTGGACGGACAAATTCCCAATGAGCCTGGAAACGTTGGCGACACTAGCGCAGGTGGGATACTGAATAGAGCCAATTATACGGAATATGTATTTGCGAAAGATGACGCAGGCAATAAAGTGAGAAATCCCCTCAAATACTGGATGCACATATATGGTGTCCAAAATGGTGATGCGGTTGGAGCCAATTTGGAATACTTTCCCAAAGACGAGGATTTGCTGGCAAGAATAAAGGAAAAGAACGGCTCCATAAAGGTAGCGGGACAAATCGTTGATTTTAGCGATATATCAGTGGAGGATTTTAAGAAGGACTATTATGTCGCCTGGTATGTGTGCAAAGACGGACGGGAGGACGACTGCTGGCATATTGACGGCGTACTGTTGAAGAGAACCGAACAATGGAATTTGGTCTATGCTGATAATGGCGTAACAGGAGGTACAGTCATCCCGGGCGCACAGTATGCATATCGCGGTAATGAAGGTGATTCAGCGATGGTGCACAATAGCCTGATTGCTAGTGGAGGTGAGCTTCTGCAAAGCGATATTCCTCTGGAAAAAACCGGATATAAGTTTGTTGGATGGAATACCAGTCCGAACGGCGGAGGAATCAGTTTTACGGCAGGGACATACAACGAGCCAGGAAATGGTACTGGGGATGCGGATTTCGGCGATAACGATACCATTACTGTAGAGATAATCAATCCGGGAACAGACGAGGAAAAAGGTCAGGTTTATAAAAATGGTGAACCGGTAGAAGGCCTGTATGCTACAAAAAATTCCAATGGTGTATATGAAGTAATTCTATACCCGCAATGGGCAAAGGGCACGAACCTCTTAAAAGTAACAAAGACAGACGAAGCAGGAAATGTATTAAAAGGTACTAAGTTCAAGCTATACGAATGTACTTTGAATGAGGCGGATAAAACGCTGTATGAAGGCAGGGAATTGACAGCGTCAGGTGGCAGTGCCATCAATGAAAAAGGCATACTGACAATCTACGATTTGGAGAACGATACCATTTACTGCCTGGAAGAGAGTTATGCAACTAACGGATATGAACAGAGAGAAAAGATATATTTCAAAGTTCAAGTTTCGGAAGACAAGAGTAAGGTCATGGACATCAGTATCAAGGATGTACATGGCGAGGCGCTTGCTACGACACCTGAGTGGCTGAGTACAGAATATAAGGCCGCAGGGACATCCGGAAACGGAGGGCTTGCCAGCATTGAATTTAAGATTCAGGATGAGACAAAGTTCCAGAATGTTATCTTTATGAAAACAGATGAGAACGGAGACGCGATGTCTGGTGCAAAATTCAGTCTGACAAAGAAGAATGCGGAGAGCGGTGTGTATGAAGCTGTCAAAGTAAAGGATGGAAGCACTATTAAAGATGTAGCCGAAGCAGAATCTAAGGATTCAGGTGTAATCGAATTTGCAGGAGCATCAACGCTGCCCTACGGCGAGTACAGGCTGGAAGAAACAGAAGCTCCAGAGGGCTATAAGAAAGTCTGTGTATACTTTGAAATCAATGACCTCGTTGAAGCAGATAGCGGACATGAAACGGGAATGGTGGTCACGAAAGTGGAAGTGGAAGGTGAGGAAGTAGAAAACTTTGATTCCAAAGACTATGTGGTTACAGAAAGAAATATCGGAGATGGGTATCAATATACACTGACAATCAAGAATAAGCCCGAGGCATATAGTGTAGCTTTGAGAAAGCTTGATGTTGACGGTGCAAAACAGTTAGGCGGAGCGGAATTTAGCCTTTATCGTGAAACGGATAGGGTTCTTGAGGCGATAAATAATGGAAGTAATCTTCCAAGTGAAGATAAAGTCAATGTAATCCAGTCTTCTTTGGATGAAGATAGTATAATCGGGGAATTGAATCCTGGAAATTATTATCTGTTCGAAGACAAAGTGCCTGAGGGGGGTTATATCCAACCGACAAAGCCTGTAAAAATTACGG
>CAOKJI010000233.1 GCA_948468495.1 uncultured Dorea sp.
CTTCATCCGTTTGGTGTCCAGCTTTGTAGTGTCCACATTCGTCCAACTAATTCGGTACTTCTCATTCACCGCAAGCTCATTGTCCTGCATGAAACACTTGATTTCCTGCTCAATCTGCTTCTGTTCCTGTTCCAGTTCCCAAATCGTCTTAAGCAATGCTTCCCGCCGCTCCAGCTTTTCATCAAATCCGACTAAGGGAACCACACTATTCTTCCTGGCGCTATGGTAATATTTTGCCAATACTTCGTCACAGGCTTTAGAACCGTCCGGCTCCGGCATCACTCTCGGGATAACGTGCTGGTTCCAGAAGGCCTCCTCAATTGTAATCAGTGTTTGGATTACATGATCATCCCAGGTGATCTTCTGGTACTGGAACCCGCTTCCCAGGATGACTACCGCGATATACCATTCCCGTTTCCCGGTCACAGCCATGTAATGGAGACATTGAATCAGATAGTGGGGCGGAATCTGCCCCTCTTTCCACTTTCCTGCCTGGAAAGCATTGGCCGTCTTGCATTCCAGGCCAGCATCCTCCCCTACTACCAACCGGTCCACGTCCGCCAGCATAAAAGGATAATCCCTGTTCCGGTACATCTTATTGGAGCGGCGTACTTTTAGCCCGGTTTCCTCCATAAACCGTCTGGCTACGTACTCCTCCAAGTCTCTGCCTTGGCGCATGGCCTCATTATCCAGGTCGATAATCTCTTCCGAGATTTTATCCTGGTATACCTTCATCGGGCTGCTATATGGATTCAGTCCGCAGACTGCTCCGGCATCTGAACCACCTATCCCAGATTTCCTCATGCGCAGCCATTCTTCGCGGCTGATTCCTGCAGTTGATATGGCACTTCTCATCATCGTTTCTTCTTCTCCTTCTCTCAATCTACGCTCAAACAATTTAATCGATTTGCATAAAGCAAAAACAGGAGTGCCTTCTAAGACACTCCTTTCTTCTCGTTCTGCTGTTTCCGACACCTGCACTACCACCACTTAAATAATTTCACAATTACATGTATAATTGCAAATGGCATCTCTCGTCCTCCCTCGTTTTATCTCCTGTCTTTCCCCGGCTACGCTGTTTTCAGCAACTCATAAGCCCGGTCAATCATAGCATTCCCCTCCACTGTTTTTGCGAAAAGGCATTCCTTATAATTGGCTCTTTCCCGCAGCGGCTTAGCATGAGTTGCAAAGTCGGATACAGCATTTAAGAACCGGTATCCATTTTTCCCCACATGCTTTAAATCCGGTGCATCAAAATATCGGGCCTTTAAATCTTCCTTTAGCCGCGCCTGATTTTTTTTCTGCAGAGACGTAGGGGAATCATACACAGGAAACAACTGGTCAATATACTCCATTACCTTCTGCTCGGAAAGCTTTATCCTGCGCAGCTCCTCAACGGTTTTCCCCAGTTCCTTCATGTAGGTTTCTGCACGGAACAAGGTATCCTTGGCATCCTCGATCTTAAACTGAATATTCCCTGTATGCGCCGCCGACCAACACCGCTTAGCCTGGGCTAATGCCAGATTCAGCGTATTCATGCATACGACCCGGATTGGTGTCATGGCTACTTTGATCGCCCCTGTCCCGTCATGGGCATTCATAAATACCAGATAGGGAGTGATTTCATCCCCGCTGATGATATAGCGTTGGGGAAGCCTTGCCAGAATCCAGGTCCGCTTGCCATCCTGCAGAGAGCCTGCAGTCTCATAAGTAATGCCTTCGCCTAACAGGGCATCTGTAAAGGCGAAGGCATCTTCATTCTGTACGACTTTGTAACGGTTTGTCACTACACCCAAAACCTGGCTGTCCTTATCCCGGATATTTGCTCGGAAACCAGGAATCAGCTGTCCGTTCCCAGTCATAATCGGCTTCTGAATCACCTTCCAGTCCAGCCCAGCCAGCTGCAGGGCCGCACGGGAATTAGGCGCTTCTTCTACTCTGGTTCCCAGGCCATGCCAGGGACATTCTCTTGTGTAAAACATGGTCTCAACTTCTGCTGACATTTCATTACCTCCTTGAATTTTGATTGGTTGTTATATTTCAGGGAGATAATATATATTAGAAACACTTGATGATACAAATCCTGTACTGAAATAGGATTATTTCTCATAGGATGAAATCAATGCAACATTGTTTTTCTGAACTTCTGTCAGTATATCATCCGAAAACTGATCGGCAGGAACCCTACCGCTATACCAGCTTTTTCCCTCAAAATACGCCTTCAAATCAGCAGAAGAAAACTGTCTGCCATACGCGGCATAAATCTCATTCCTGGCAACTCTCAGCTCATCTGCACTCAAGCCGGCAACATCCTCTGGGCTCAGCGGCTCATAAAAAGATTTCCAAAGGAGAAGCGAATCCCCATAAGGATTATTACTTCCGGATTCTTCCTGCAGATTTCCGGCAGCATCTTTCGGATATGCTTCCATGTTAGAAAAATATCCCCCAGATAATTCTGACGCAGACATTGTTTCCACAAGTCCTGCCAGCATTACCAGCGTTGTACCTTGGGCTTCTGGCTCATTCCCGTCGGAAAGACTAACAACAGGCATTGCAATCACCCGGACAAGATCACCCTTCACTGCATTGACGTTCATATTCGGATACAGGACATAGTACAAATTTCCTTCTGTATCTTCTGCTTCAATTTCTTCCATATCTGCATTTTCATCCCAAATCTGATTCACCTGCAGATTTTCTAAGAAAGCGAATGTTCCGTTATATCTCAGCGGATTTTTCGACATATAGGCATAATCCAGGCTGTAGTTGATATAAGGTTCCAATTCATCCAGGTCATCATAACCAGCTGGGAAAAAATTTGGATTTGCGTTGATAAAATCTTCCTGTTCTTCTGCGAAAATCGTTTCCAGGTTATCCTCCTCATCATAATCCAAATATTCTTTGTTATCCTCCATGTCTTCATCGGTTTCTATGTAGGATTCTGATGAAGCAGTATGTCGTCCTTTATCACGATCCGTATCCTTTTTGACAAATATTGATAAGATTGATGCCGTAATTAAGGTATATATAAAAAAGCAAGCGAAACATTCAATAAATACTGGCCGCCAGCCAATATAGAACACCGTTTTAAAAATTTTATGATATATTCTATTGATCACTATCGTCAATACGATTATTACAATAAACATCATTGTTGCTAACATCTCTTCTATTCCTCCCTTATCAAACCTCAAAAATATGTATCTCTAAAATGTATAACCAATCCGCTTTAACTCAGAAATAAGGTCAAACGCCTTCTTCCATTCTTTCCGCTCTTTTGCTCTGCCCAAATTTCCAATGATACCCAGAATACTGATAATAACCGCAATAGGAAACGCCAGTGGAAAAATCGCGGTTAAAAATATTCCGATAACGACAATTAAGACAGCCCCAAGCAGGGTATTTCCCATTCCGGTATCCTTATATTCTTCTGCCTGCTTAAGCTCTTCTGACAGCATCCTTTTTGCATTTTGGTTCAGCAATTTTTTCTCCTTTTCCCTTGCATCCTCCGGAACTTCAACCGTCCTTAGAAACTGCCAGGCCCCGCTGAAATCCCTGCGCTCTAAAAATCTTTCTATCTTTTCCGGCAGCATTTCAACTTGAAGCGCCTCCAGTACCTGCTCTATTTTTTCCAAATATTCATTCACATGAATATACTGAAACGAATGAGAGCGAAGCTTCTCCATTGCCGAGGAAATACTTGCTTCATCGTCAATATCTACTGCATTCAGCGTATCCTCGCAGTATTTAAGCTCTTCCCTGGCCGCCCTTGCTTCTTCATCGGAAGAATAAAGCACCCCGTCCACTGTCCGAAAATTCGTATCAAAATTCTTTAATTTCTCCTCTAAATCACCAATCTCCTTCTCGACGGAAATCTCCTGGAATCCGGCTTCCGAAAGTTCTTCCTGTGCCTTCAAGATACTTGCTTTATCCAGACTGTCAACCGAGTTGATAATTTCATTTTTTAGGGCTCGTTCTACTTCTTCTAAGTAGCTCTTTTTTGGATACCGCTCTACCGGATAATCTCTTAGCTGCAGTAATCCCTCCCAAATTGATTTTTTCTCTGTCAATGAAATCCCTGAAAAAATGTGCTCCAGCTCCTGCTTCTCTGCCTTCGCTGCCTCCGCTTCCTGAATAGAAGAATATGTCGTCGCCTCAAAGATCCTCGCTTCGGTTTCCAGCCGATTGTAATTATCCTGCACTTTTTTGAAAACAGGGCTGGATGCTTCATCAATTCCATAATATTGAGCTTTCGGTTTTAATTCCTCTAACAGTTTCTGATATCCGGCTAAATCTTCACTCTCTGGTTTTAAAGCCATGTCTTCCAATAACTGATTCTTGTATGCGTTCAGTTCTCTTCCACACCCAAAGAATCCGGCCATCGATTGGAGCTCTTTTTTTTCATCTCCAAATCTGGAAAGGGCCAGCCGGTAAAACCGGATATTGTACGGGTCGAGTTCAAATAGCTCGCCCATCATTTCTTTAAATTTGCTGCCTTCCACTTGTAGCTTTTCAAGATTTCCCAAAATGGCATTCGCTCTC
>CAOKJI010000234.1 GCA_948468495.1 uncultured Dorea sp.
CTGATGCGGTTTTATGAGGCACAGAACGGGGAAATCAGGATTGACGGCGTGCCGAATTTCCGGGCAGGCCGGATACCGGGCAAACTGTGACGCGATACCCCATCTGGGGATAAGGGGACGCCCTTAAAGGAGAAGATCTTAATGCGCGAAGAGATACTGATTCAGAACTTGCTGGCCGGAGATTCTTCTGCTATGGATGAACTGGTTCGTATGTATTATCCGGAAATACTCCGGTACTGCAGGTGGCATGCACCGGACGCACATCTGGCGGAAGACGCGGCGCAGGAGACATTTTTAAAAGCAATTAAATACTTAGGCAGAGGCAGTTTTTCGGGGAAATTCAGGAGCTTTCTGTATAAAATTGCGGTAAATACCTGTATCGACATGCATAGGAATAAATGGCAGGAGCATGTATCTTTTGAGGGTATGAACTGTGAGATGGATTATGTGGAAACGGGATTTGAAGATGCAACGGATAAGCTGCTGATTGAGGAACTGGTAAGAAGGCTGGAGCCTGCCATGCAGGAGGTGGTAATACTGCGGTTTAAGCAGGATTTGAAACTGCGGGAAATTGCCGCGGTTATGGAAATGCCGATGCGTACGGTACAATCAAAATTGCGGCATGCATTGAAAGAAATAAAAGCGGAGCTGATGAAGGGAGGGAAGACAAATGGGAAAAGAGATAGAAGATAGAATTAGAAGAGGATTAGAAAGTGAAGAATCAGAGCCGGAGCAGCTTATAAATAATATGATTCTGATTGCCAGAACCCGATGGAGCGGGAGTATGAGAAGAGAAAAAATTAAATTTTCCGGTTTTTTGCTGGCACAGATTCGGTACATCGGCTTAAAAATATGGATAAGCGAGTTGGTAATTACAGCGATACCTTTGTTTATACTGTTTCAGTTTGTGAGATGGCATACAATTACGCAGACGACCGCTGTATTTCTGCTTTGCTGTTTGACGATTGCTACATTCATGCTGTGTATTCCATTTATCTACCGTTCTGCTTATTATCAGATGTGGGAGATAGAAGCGGTTACATTCTTTTCCATTAAGAAGCTTCTGCTGTCCAGAATTTTGATATTGTCTGCAGGAGAACTGGCGGCGATTGCAGGCGTTGGAATACTGACATTCAGATATGCGGTTGTTGATTTGAAAAATAGCATGGTTTGTATGTTGTTCTTGTTTGGGGCACTTTGTAATGGATTATTACTGTTTGTCAGGAAGGCGAAAATAGAAAATTTATGCCGGTATTTTGGGACATATGGGGCCGGTCTTCTTTTGGCTATGGCTCTGTTCGCCAGATTTCTGCCGGAGGCTTTTGATGGGACATTTTATATGGGAATGATTCTGGGGAGCTGTATTTTTCTAGGGTATGGTATCTATCAGGGGCGGCTGCTTGCAGGATGGCCGGAAGAATTATGTATGAATACCTTGTGAAACGGCCGACTGGCCATTAGGGATACCCGGAGGGTATAGGTTTTCCGGCTGTAGCCGATGGGAATCTGTCTCAGTATCTAACAAATTAGTATTGCTGTGCGGTTGAGAAAGGTGGATTATAAATATGGAACTGAGAATTGAGCACATTACAAAAGAATATAAAGATAAACTGGCTGTGGACGACGTGTCGCTTACGATTTCACCGGGAGTGTGGGGGCTCCTCGGGGCGAATGGAGCCGGTAAAACGACGCTGATGAAGATGATTGCGGGGATTATGACTCCGACTTCAGGAAAAATCATATATGACGGGATTCCGATTGGTGCGCTGAAAGGAAATTACAGAGATATTTTCGGTTATCTGCCCCAGGAATTTGGCTTTTATCCGGAATTTACCGTTAAGGATTATCTGGAATACGTAGCCGTCTTAAAAGGGTTAACTAAAAGTGATACAAAGAGAAAGATTGCGGAGCTCTTAGAGCGGTTTTCCCTTGGAGATGTAAGGAAAAAGCGGATTGTCAAGTTATCCGGAGGGATGAAGCGGCGTGTGGGAATCGCGCAGGCGCTCTTAAACGAGCCGGAGATTCTTGTGCTGGATGAACCTACCAGCGGTCTGGACCCGGGAGAACGGGTAAGGTTCCGGAATCTCTTATCGGAGTTTGCTCATGACAGAATTGTGGTGATATCCACCCATATCGTATCGGATGTAGAGTTTATTGCCAATCAGAATGCCATTATGAAGAATGGTAAAATCATACAGACCGGCACGACGGAAAGTCTGGTAAAGAACATTATCGGCAAGGTATGGCGCTGCCATGTTCCGGACGGGGAAGTGGGAAAACTGGAGCGGGAAGTACAGGTGGTGAATTTGAAAAACGAGCCGGATGGATTAACGGCTCTCCGGTATCTGGCGGATGAGAAGAAGACGAAAGATTCCAGTCTGGCAGAGCCGCGGCTGGAGGATTTGTATCTGTGGCTGTTTCCACAGGAAAGCGGGGTGGTAAGATGAGACTATTGCATTTAGAAATGAAACGTATACTGAAAACCAGAATCACATGGATTCTGCTGGCTGCGGCGCTTGTTCTGACTGCCTTTATGGCATATATTCCCGTAACCTTTGAGGGAGTTATTGTGGAGGAACAGGGGAAGGAAAAAGAGCTTGCCGGTTTGGAAGCGATTCGCTATTACCGACAGTATAATGATACGATATATGGTGAGGTAACGACAGAAAAGCTTCGTGAAGCAGTCGAAAAACGGCAGAAATTATATCAGGAATATGATTCGGAATATGGAGAAAATATTCCGTCCAGGATTTATTATGAGGAACTTGCATTGTCGGAAGCATATGTTCATGGGGTGAAAGAGGCGTTCGCAGATCCGGATAACGGATTTGCGCCGACGGTAACAGAAATCAAACCAGAAGAAATAGACGGATTTTACGACAGACTGACCGGACGGCTGTCATCTATCATGCAGATGGAGCAGAAGGACTATCCTTCGGCAGAGACGGCGGCGCAGGAGAAATTCGGGAAGGTAAAACGGCCGTATCTGTATTATTATGGAGCTTCTTCTAATTCTATGGACTATCAGATTCTATTGATATATATCATTACAGTGTTGTGCGTCGTGATTGCAGCGCCGGTATTTTCAGCGGAATACCAGACCGGGGCGGACGATATTCTGCGCTGCGCCAGACATGGAAGAATGCGGCTGGCTGTGGTGAAGATACTGTCGGCGCTTCTGATAACCGGTATGGCGTTTGCCTTATGCGGTGTCTTGTGTATCCTGATAACCAACAGTTTGTTTGGCTGGGAAGGTACGAAGACTTCCATGCAGATTATCTATTCGGTAACCTGTTTTCCGGCATATAATATCGGGCAGCTTCAATGGGCGAATTTAGCGGGGAGTTTTCTGATTCTGCTTGCGGCGGTCAGCTTTACGCTGTTTCTTTCTGCAAAAATGAAAAATAATGTAAGCGCCCTTGCCGCAGGGCTTCTCTTTGTGATTCTTCCGGTAATTGCAGACGCGGCCTTGCCAGGGCAGGCTGGAATATGGCTTGGCTGCATTTTGCCGGCGGGGGGCGTCGGTCTGTCCAACTGCCTGCTGTATTCCATGATTGACTATCATTTTCTGCATATCGGGCAGGCGTCCTTTTGGAATGTGGATTTGCTTCTGTGCATAAGAGCGATAGAGGTTCCTGTATTTGTCGTGTTGGCTGTTTATACGTATTGCCGGAGAGGAAATACCGGGAAATAAATCATTTGGGGTACATTTCATGAGAGACTTACAGAGCGAGGGCGCTTCAGAGCGTAAATAGTAACAAAAAATTGCCGCTACTTCCATAAAAATGCAAAAGAGACTTGAATTTTTGTACAAGATTTAGTAAAATAATACTCGGTTGATGATTCTTTAACAAAGAAGCGATAAAGAATCATAAAATACGTGGCTGTGAAAAGCAGTTAATAATCATTTAGGAGGAATTAATCATGGCAGTAAAAGTAGCGATTAATGGATTCGGACGTATTGGACGTCTCGCATTCAGACAGATGTTTGGAGCAGAAGGATATGAGGTAGTTGCAATCAATGACCTGACATCTCCAAAGATGCTTGCTCACCTGTTAAAGTATGATTCTTCACAGGGCAAATACGCTCTGGCAGACAAAGTTGAAGCTACAGAGGATTCTATCGTTGTTGATGGAAAAGAGATTAAGATCTATGCAAAGGCTAACGCAGAGGAGCTTCCATGGGGTGAGATTGGTGTAGACGTAGTTCTGGAGTGTACAGGCTTCTACACATCAAAAGAGAAGGCATCCGCTCACGTTAAGGCAGGAGCTAGAAAAGTTGTTATTTCTGCACCGGCAGGAAGCGACCTTCCTACAATCGTTTACAATGTTAACCATACATCACTGAAGCCGGAAGATACCGTTATCTCTGCAGCTTCTTGTACAACAAACTGTCTGGCACCTATGGCTAAGGCATTGAACGACCTTGCACCGATTAAGTCCGGTATTATGCAGACAATCCACGCTTACACAGGCGATCAGATGACTCTTGACGGACCGCAGAGAAAGGGTGACTTGAGAAGATCACGTG
>CAOKJI010000235.1 GCA_948468495.1 uncultured Dorea sp.
GCCCGGAAAATATCCGCCAGAGAAATAGCCTCCGCTCTCTGGGAGCCGTTCGCGCGAATCTTCACCATAATCAGCTCCCGATATACGGAGCTGTCGGGTTTGAGCACCTTAATCTCAATGACATCCTCCAGCTTCCGAATCTGATTCTCAATCTGAGAAAGAATCAAATCGTCCCCGCTGGTAACAATCGTAATCCGGGTAAATCTCGGATCTGCCGTTACTCCCGCGGTAATACTGTCTACGTTATATCCTCTTCTGCTGAACAATCCGGCAATTCTGCTCAAAATACCCGGATTGTTATCTACCAGCAATGATAATACTCTTTGCATACTGCACCTCCTGATCTTACTTGTTACTGCTCGCTTCGTTCACAGTAACTCTAATCTTTTCTCAAAAACAGAGTGCGTTCTGTTTTTAAATCATATCAATATACTTCCCTTTTGTCAAGTAGCTGACGTAACTTTTTTAAAGTTTACTCATCCCGGTTGCTCTGAATCCGCTCCTGCAGTTCATTCAGATACATCCACCGCTCCATCTTCTCTTCCAGCTCCTTCTCTGCCTGCTCCTTTTTCTTCATAATCTCTGAAAGCTTCGCTGAATTTGTAGCATTCTGCAGAATCTCCTTATCAAGCTTTTCTACCTTTTCCTCAAGTTCTGCAATTACTTCGTCAATGGTCTCAAATTCTTTCTGCTCTTTATAAGAAAATTTCAATTTCTGAGGACGGTTTTGTTTCCAGGTTTTAACAGAAGCTTCCTTTTCCTGACTTTTGTTCCATTCTTTGTTTTGCAGGTTTAATCCGGTCTTTTCCTTCCCTTCGCCAATCACGCTCAACTTCCGCTCTTTTTCCTCCAGATAATCCGTATAACCGCCCTCATACTGGACAAGTTTCCCCTCTCCCTCGAAGGCAAAGATTCGGTCTGCCACATTATCCAGAAAATACCGGTCATGGGACACTGTAATTACAATTCCCGCAAAAGAGTTCAGGAAATCCTCCAGTATCGTCAGCGTAGGAATATCCAGATTATTCCCCGGCTCGTCCAAAATCAAAACGTTAATCTCCCTGCATAATACTCCCAGAAGATAGAGCCTGCGCTTCTCACCGCCGGAAAGCTTCCCAATCGGCGCATACTGCATATCCGGCGTGAAAAGAAATCGTTCCAGCATTGCAGACGCGCTGATTCTCCCCTCGCTGGTCTGAATGTACTCCGCAATATCCTTCACATAATCTATCACCCGCTTATTATCATCCATTTCCTGCTCTTCCTGAGCAAAATATCCGATTTTCACCGTATCCCCAGTCTCAATACTTCCCGCGTCGGGAAGCGTCTCGCCTGCAATCATCTTAAGCAGCGTCGACTTGCCGCATCCGTTCGGTCCCACAATCCCTACTTTCTGATTTTTCAGGAAAATGTAATCCCATTCCTTCACCAGCAGCCGCCCGCCGTAAGACTTGGTAACCTGATGAAGTTCTATGGTCTTTCTTCCCATCCGGGCGCTGACAAATCCACTGTCTGATCCGCCGCGGGAGCCTGACCGTTCTTTAACGCTTCCAGCCGGTTCAGCCGGGCCCGCTGTTTCGTGCTTCTCGCCCGGCATCCCCGTTTTGCCCATTCCAATTCCATCCGCAGCACGCTCTGACGCTTCCGCTCTGTGGCAAGCTCCATTTCCTCCCGCTCCGCCTTAAGCTCCAGAAAGCCAGAGTAATTCGCATCATAGCTGTATAACTTACCATGACTGATTTCCAAAATCCGGTTCGTCACCTTATCTAAGAAATACCGGTCGTGGGTAACCATAAGAAGCGTCCCCTTATACTCTTTCAGATACCCTTCCAGCCACTGAATCATTTCCTCATCCAGATGATTGGTAGGCTCGTCCAGAAGGAGCAAATCAAAATCTCCTGCCAGAACCTTCGCCATAGCCGCCCTTTTTCTCTGACCGCCGGATAAATCCCCCATTTTCATAGAATAATCCAGGATTCCAAGCTGGTTTAAAATGCTCTGCACCTTCCAGTCCGTATCCGGATTCCCGGCAAACGTATATTCTTCTACCGTCTGTCCCGGCATATATTCCGGATTCTGGGAAAGGCAGGCCAGCCTCTTTCCGCTCTGCCTGATAATCTGCCCCTCATCCGGCTCCTCCTCTCCGTTCACCATTCTGAGAAGCGTGGTTTTTCCCGTACCGTTAATCCCCACAATACCGACTTTATCCCCCTCCTGGATTCCAAAGGAAGCGTCCTCAAAAATCGTCTTATCCCCGTATATTTTACCGATATGCTCCACATTTACAATATTCATTCTTATCTTTCCTCTTGTTCCGGCCTTTCTTCCCGTCCATCAGCCTGCCTCTGTTTCATTCTCTCACATTTCCTTACTGATTCGTGGGCGCAGTTTATCCCCGTTTCCCTCTACTTTAATGCGCCGCTTCCGAAGACTTCCAGCGCCAGAAGCGCCGCTCCCGCAGCGCCCGCGTGTTCTCTTCTGTCGGCGCTCACCGGATGCAGATAATCAATATCTCTGGCAAACTTATCATACTCCGACGCCTTCTTTCGCAGTACGCTCATATAAGGCTCCAGATAAGAACCGACTTCCCCGCCAATCACAATCTCCATGTCCAGAGCCATTCTAAGATTGGTCGCAAAAATCGCCAGATAATCCAGATACCCGTCCCAAACTTGCACCGCCTGTTCCTCTCCCTGCTGCAAGCGCGCAAAAAAAACATCCAGAGATGCATCCTTTGACAGTACGTTCGGAGAAAGATATGCATCCGCACAGCCCTTTTTCCCGCAATAACAGATTCTTCCTCCAGGAACCAGCACCATATGCCCCACTTCTCCGGTACGGAACCCCTCCCCCGTCATCAACTGCCCCTTCTGGACGATAGCGCCCCCCACCGTCCGGTTCAGGGAAATATATACATAATCGGAACGCTCTGCCCGAAGCTCCACAAAACTCAGACAGTTGGCGTCATTTTCCACAATCAGCGGATAAGGAATCGCTCTGTGAAACCGGTCCAGACTCACATATTCCAAGCCGAAAATATGCGACCGCACAATCCATTCCGCCTGCATATCAATAATCCCGGGAAAGGAAATCCCTACTCCGAGAAGCCTGCTTTTCAAGCGCCCCTTCCCCAGCGTCTGTTCCAGCTCATCGCCAATCCGCTCATAGACTTCCGGCTCATCCCGAAACCTGAAAGGCACGCTTCTTTTCGCCGTCACCTCTCCCGTCAGATTCGTAACCGCAAATCCAATCTGACTGGTGGTAACGTCAATTCCCGCGCAGAAACCCGCCTTTCCATTCACCTGAATCTTTCTTGCCCTCCGGCCTCCGGTGGACTCTGCGGCCTCCCCTTCCTCCAGAATTCCCTGCTCTATCAGTTCGTTCACATTCGCCAGGGTCGTAGGCATGCTAAGGCCAAGGGATGTCCCGATTTCCTGTTTCGTCAGGCCCCCCTGTCTGCGCAGAAGGTTAAAAATCCTCTCCTGATTATTCTCCTTTACATTTCCTGCATTCTCAAGCATGTCGCTCACCTCTCGTCAGACACTTTATCATCTGACATATTTTTTATCATTTCAATCGCCTGTTCCTTCATTGCTGTCATATTCAAATCTCACTCACACTCTTCTCTGCAACAGCAGTTCTTACATTGTCGCTTAATTATATACTATACCCAATCCATCCCATTTTGTACAGAAAAAACACCGCCCGAATCATGAAAATGAATACGGGAGGTGTTTTTATGAGAGACTTCTATATTTCTAATATCTGAATGACTGTTCCAACCTGAATCTCAGGCAGCGGTTTACTTTCCACGCAGATGGTCCCCGGCAGTTCTGCCGCCGCTTCTCCGTTGAAATTGACGGTACAGTGGCCTAACCCGGCCAGCGTAACCGGAGCTTCCTCTCCAACCGCTGTAATCCGGTACTCCTTCTCATCAACTTTGAGAATCTGTCCCGCAGCGATTGTCCCGTTAATGGGATTTACACTGACGGAGTAACAGTAATCCTTTAATTCCTCCGGCGCATTATCCCCGAACAGGATAAACATATTGGAATCCTGAAATTCATTTACACAGGCGCCCAGCGCTTTTACCTTATTTTCATATATCACCTTCATGATTGACCCTCCAGTCCTAATTATTTGTTCAGCATTACGATTCAGAGGCCGGACGGTTCCTGTTCATATTAACATTCGCCCGCCCTCTGTCGTTTTCCCTGTCTTAATACAATCCGAAACTTGCCGCATATGCCAGAAGCACGCGAATCCATCCTGTCGCAAACCGGGAATACATAACGGATACAACGCCCACCTCGATGGTCTCTGTCTCGGCCTCTGCCAGTCCCAGACCTACCGGGATAAAATCACAGGCGCCCTGAGTATTAATTGCAAACAACGCCGGAAGCGCAAGCTGCGGAGCAATATTGCCTTTTCCAATCTCCGCTCCTACCAGAGTTCCTACAATCTGGGCGATAACAGCACCAGGCCCAAGCAGCGCGGAAAGGCCGGGGATTGAGCACACAATACCGAGAAT
>CAOKJI010000236.1 GCA_948468495.1 uncultured Dorea sp.
TCCGGAATACTCATCTGGTCCCGCTCTGCAATCACCTGGTCCATCTCTACAATATCCATGGCAAATGTCATACTCAGATAATCAGAAATCGTTGTCTTGCCCGCCCCCATAAATCCAATCAGAACAATATTATAATCAAAGAGCTTCCTCGCCTGAATCCGCTTGCTGTTACGACGGATACGGCGAAACACATCATAAATCTCTTCTCTGTATTTGTTGTCTCCAAGCTTTGCTTTTAGCTGCTCCTTCTGCTTTTCTTCCTGCTTTGGCTGGATAATCGGCATGCCGTATTCTTCTTTATAAGCCATAATCTTCTCAACGATTGCATTCCGCTCAACCAGTGCGTCAATAATCTTATCATCACAAAGCGCAAGCTGCTCCCGGTATAACTCCAAATCATTCATCATATTCTTCTCTCTCCTTCATCCATCCTCATGCACGTCATTTGCCAAGAGTAATCTTCATATTTTAACTTTGATATTATAGCAATATTTTCTGTAAACCGCAAGAACAGTTACACATTTTTTATGACTCCTCCGTCCTAATCTGCGAATTTTTTCAAACTTTCCGGCGGATACAAAAATTTTCTAAGTCCATACTTTTAGATTTCATAATCTGCATTTTATTCGTTATAATTACCAACCCCCGGATAATCCATAGATATTTTCTATCGACTTACACAAAAACATGAATTTGATTTATCTTTAACAATATTTTATAATATTTTTATCATTATGGTTTTATGAAAAAAGTAAACGGAGGTCAAAGAAATGAAAAACAATTTCAAACACATTTTCAGCCCCCTGAAAGTCAGAGGAATGGTAATGCCGAACCGCGTTGCCATGATGCCGATGGGAAGTGATTTAGCCGGCCATACAGGCGAGTTAAGCGACGAGCACATTAAGTATTATGAGCAGAGAGCACGCGGCGGCACAGGCTTAATTATTGTAGAGAATGTCTGTGTTAAATATCCCGAAGGCTCGAATGGAACTACGCAGCTTCGTATTGACCAGGACTGCTATATTCCAAGACTCTGGAATCTGACTGAAGCCTGTCACAGACATGGTTCCATGATTGGAGTACAGATTAACCATGCGGGCGCTTCCGCGATGTCTTCCAGAATCGGCATGCAGCCTGTATCTGCATCTACGCTTCCATCCAAACCGGGCGGAGAATCGCCGCGTCCGTTATCAAAGGAAGAATTAGAGAGCATCGCGAAAGATTACGGCGCAGCAGCAAGACGCGCAGTCAACGCAGGCTTTGATATGGTAGAGATTCATGCGGGACACTCCTACTTAATCAGCCAGTTCCTGTCCCCGACAATGAATGACAGGACAGACGAATTTGGCGGATGCGCCGAGAACCGGGCGCGATTCTGCCGCATGGTCATCGACGAAGTGCGCAAGGCTGTAGGTCCTATGATTCCGATTTCCCTCCGCCTCAGCGTGGACGAGCTGGTAGAAGGCGGCAATCATGTAGAGGATTGTCTGGAATATTTAGAGTACTTAAATGACGAAGTAGATATCTTTGACACCTCCTCTGCACTGAATCCGACCATTCAGTATCAGATTGACGCTAATTACTTAGAAGACGGATGGCGCTCTTACATGGCTAAGGCTGTCCGGGATAAATTTGGCAAACCGACCATTGCCATCGGAAATATCCGCGACCCGAAGATTGCAGACGATATCCTTGCAAGAGGCGACGCTGACATTATCGGCATGGGCCGGGGACTCATCGCCGACCCCAACTGGTGCAACAAAGCCAAATACGGCGATGTAGCTGATATCCGCAAATGTATCTCCTGTAACGTAGGCTGCGTAGGCAACCGTATCGGAGGCAACAAACCGCTGCGCTGCAGTATCAACCCGGATATTATTAATAATGAAGAATACAAGAAGCATAAAGTTAATAAGCCATGCAATGTTGTCGTTGTCGGCGCAGGTACTGCCGGACTGGAAGCTGCATGTACAGCCGCTGAGGTTGGATGTCATGTGACTCTTCTGGAAAAGGAAGACCATGTAGGCGGTCTCTCTGTAGAGATTTCCAAGATTCCTGCGAAGAAGAGACTGGCGGATTTCCCGAATTACTTAAAGCACAGAGCTTCTAAGCTTGACAACTTAACCATCAAAACAGGCGTAGACGTAACTGTTGATATGATTAAGTCCTACGACCCGCAGCTTGTTGTTAACGCAACCGGTTCCGTACCGCTTCTTCCTCCGATTAACGGTCTTTACGACAATCTCGGCAAGGAAGGCGCAGCCGTTTACTCCATCAAAGATATGATTAACAATCTGGATAACTATCCGGAGGATATGACCGGCAAGAAAGTCATTGTAATCGGCGGCGGCGCCGTTGGCCTTGACGTAGTAGAGTTCTTTGCACCGAGAGGCGCTGAAACCACGATTATTGAGATGATGCCGATGATTGGCCGGGGACTTGACGCTTCCTCCACTGCCAGTATGAAGGAATGTATGGAGAAGCACAATGTCCGCCAGATGACCAACACTGCGCTCCAGAAGGTAAACGCTCACTCCTTCGAGGTAAAATACGGCGATACCGAGGAAGAACTTCCATTCGATTATGGTTTTGTATGCCTGGGCATGAGAGCGCACGCTCCGCTCTGGGAAGATATCGTGAACGGCTTCGAGGATGAAGACGTAGAAATCTTAAATATCGGCGATGCTGTAAGAGCAAGACGTATTATCGACGGAACAGACGCGGGACGCCATATGGTGCTGAACGCATTAGAGAGACTTGAATACCTCTAGAATTAAGCTGAAAACAGCATAGTAATAACATAAAAGCTATAAAAAAGCTGCCGCATCGACCAGTCAGATGCGGCAGCTTTTTGAAATATATTTGAACATTTCTTCTTAAATAATAAAAACCATCCTTCATGCAGGAAGAGCAGACCATTAACCGCGCTGATATGACCGGTTTACGCCAAATACTCCATCAACCTGTTATATTCCCTCCGCATCAGGCAGTATCCATGATCATAGAAATTCATAAGAATATCATAATCTTTCTCAAGCCTCGAAACGGGCGGAATCAGCGGCCTCAATACAAAAATCTTCCCTTCCTTTTCCAACTTCTCTACCAATTCCGCCTGCTGATTATACTTGATATTCCTCAAGATTGCTGTCCGGACCAGCTTCGGATAAGACCGGTATGCCCGCCGGTATAATTTCGCCACCGCCTTGGTTGTTGGCCGCTTCCGATAATCAGGATTTCTGGTAAGAATGACTATGATTTTCTGATTCCCAATCTCTAAGGCTCTCTCAATAGGAATCGAATCTGCAAGTCCCCCATCCAGATACAATTCGCCGTCAATTTCTACCATAGGAGAAATCAACGGCATACTGCTGGAAGCCCGGCATACTTTCATAAGTCTGCCTCTGTCATTCCTCTCCGTCATATATTCCGCTTTTCCCGTCCGGCAGTTGGTTGTAACAATCTCGCATTCTGTCTCTGATGCAAAATACGTATCATAATCAAACGGGAACAACTCATTCGGATATTTGTCAAAGACCATATCCATGTCCAGAATGCTCTTCTCTTTAACGAACTTTCTGAAACCAAAATAATAATTATACTCCTTCTCTTTATGAATCATGCAGTCTCTGGTTCTCCCAATCTGGCGCGACACATAATCCACGCCGTTACATGCCCCCGCAGACACGCTGACAAGATGGGAGACTTCCGCTTGTTCCTCCATCAGATAATCCAATACGCCCGAAGTAAAAACCCCTCTGGTTGCTCCGCCTTCCAGTACCATTGTTGCCTGTATCATAATCTGACACCCCCTTAACCTCCCTATTGTATCACAAATATCATGGCATGGCATTGTCAGATTTATACAAAAAATTTTATTGCAATTTCGCATTGATTGCCCGTATTTTCCGCATCATAATCAAATACTGCGAAATCCATACAAAGGCAAATATAATGACAAACATGAGCAAATACTGAACAAATCCCGCTATACTATGCTCCATCCAGTACAGGAGATACGCCGTCGGCATCATGGCCGCGCACACGACGACAAAATAAGTCCCCGTCTGCTTTGCAATGCTCCATTCCTCCACATCCCATAAGACAGACGCCGCCCCAAAGACCGCCCCTAAAAGGCCGCAAAGCGCCGCCTGTAAAACGACCGCCTGAATCTCGCCTCCGGCCGCATCCCTTAACTCCGGCACACAAGGAGAATAATATCCCTCTCCCCATATTACTGACGTCACAATCGAAATCACATAACCAATGGCAATCCCAATAGGAATCCCCTGCATTCCGCGTTTTATCATATTCTTCTTCATATTCTTTCACCTCATATCCCTAATACCGTCTTGATTTTTGAAACATACCTTCTTGACACATAGGTAGACGTCTGATTTGACAGTTTTACATAGATTGTTCCTGTAAAACTCAAATCAAAATGCTCTACCTTCTTTAAATTAATCATCTCTGAATTGGAAATACGGACAAAACTGCTTCCCGCAAGCTGCTCCTCTAATTCATATAA
>CAOKJI010000237.1 GCA_948468495.1 uncultured Dorea sp.
GATCGCATTCACTGACCCCATAATTGGATGCCTTCGTTCCATGCATCCCCAGCATTCCTGTATATAACTCATCTGTTCCCGGAAACGCCCCCTTCCCCATCAGGGAATCCGTAACCGGCGCGTCCGCCTTCCTGACAAATTCACGGATTTCCTTCGATGCTCCCGACAGTATCCCGCCGCCGCCGATAAAGATAAAGGGCTTTTTCGACTTCTCAATCATCCGGACAGCGTGGTCCAGACCAGCCTCGGCTATCTGCTCCGACGGCAGTACCGGCTCAATCTTTACCGGTTTATAATCCGCCTTATTTGCAGTAACATCCTTCGGAATATCAATCAGGACCGGACCCGGCCTTCCCTTCTTAGCAATAACGAAAGCTTTGCGGATGGTGTCGGCAAGCTGTTTTACGTCCTTTACTATATAATTATGCTTGGTAATCGGCATGGTGACACCTGCAATATCAACTTCCTGAAAACTATCCTTTCCAAGAAGCGATACTCCTACATTACAGGTAATCGCCACTACAGGGATGGAATCCATATATGCCGTTGCAATTCCGGTTACCAGATTCGTAGCCCCCGGACCGCTGGTTGCAAAGCACACTCCTACCCTGCCAGTGGCCCGGGCATAACCGTCCGCCGCATGGGCCGCCCCCTGCTCATGGGAAGTCAGAATATGGGTAATCTCATCGCTGTGTTTGTACAGTTCATCGTATACATTCAGGATTGCCCCGCCCGGATATCCGAAAACGGTGTCCACTCCCTGTTCTTTCAGACATTCAATAACAATTTGTGATCCTGTAAGCTGCATTCTATCATCCTCTCCTATGCATGATTCTTTGGAATCTCAAGAACCGCTCCGCGGTTTCCGGACGTAACCATCGCCGCATATCTTGCCAGATATCCTGTGGTGACCTTCGGCTCCCTTGGCTGCCAGTTCTTTCTTCTCTCTTCTAATACTTCATCGGAAACATCCAGTTCGAGGGACAGCTCCGGTATATTGATTTTAATGACGTCCCCTTCTTCAACCAGCGCAATCGGACCGCCTACTGCTGCCTCTGGCGAAACATGACCGATAGACGCGCCCCGGGAAGCCCCGCTGAACCGTCCGTCCGTAATCAGGGCGACGCTGGAGCCCAGTCCCATGCCAGCGATTGCCGACGTAGGATTCAGCATCTCCCGCATACCCGGACCGCCTTTGGGTCCCTCATAGCGGATTACTACCACGTCTCCCGCAACAATTTTACCGCCTTTGATGGCTTCAATCGCATCCTCTTCACACTCAAATACTCTTGCCGGTCCCTCATGCACCAGCATCTCTTCCACAACTGCCGAGCGCTTCACGACACTTCCGTCGGGTGCAAGATTCCCCTTCAGCACAGCCAGTCCGCCGGTCTTAGAATAGGGATTCTCTACCGGGCGGATTACTTCCGGATTCAGATTCACCGCATGCTCTATATTCTCTCCTACCGTCTTACCGGTAACCGTCATACAGTCTGTATGCAGAAGTCCCAGCTTATCCAGTTCCTTCATGACTGCATATACGCCGCCCGCCTCATTCAAATCTTCCATATAAGTAGGACCGGCCGGCGCAAGATGACACAGATTCGGCGTCTTCTCGCTAATTCCATTTGCAAAATCAATCTCAAAATCCATCCCGATTTCATGAGCGATTGCTGGTAGATGCAGCATACTGTTGGTGGAGCACCCTAACGCCATATCGACAGTCAGCGCGTTCAGAATTGCATCCTCTGTCATAATATCTCTTGGACGGATATCCTTCTCAAGCAGCTCCATCACCTTCATGCCCGCTCGCTTAGCAAGGCGGATTCTCTCGGAATATACCGCCGGAATCGTACCGTTTCCGCCCAGTCCCATTCCCAGCACCTCTGTCAGACAGTTCATGCTGTTTGCCGTATACATACCGGAACAGGAACCGCAGGTCGGACAGGTCTTATTCTCAAATTCCAGAAGTCCTTCATCGGATAAGCTGCCTGCCGCATTCGCTCCCACCGCTTCAAACATACTGGACAGGCTGGTTTTCTTCCCCTGTACCCGGCCGGCCAACATCGGACCTCCGCTGACAAATATAGTAGGCACGTTAATTCTGGCTGCCGCCATCAGAAGTCCCGGCACGTTCTTGTCGCAGTTCGGCACCATCACCAGCGCGTCAAACTGATGCGCTAAAGCCATCGACTCCGTAGAATCCGCAATCAAATCTCTGGTAACCAGCGAATATTTCATACCAATGTGCCCCATAGCGATTCCGTCGCAGACCGCAATTGCCGGAAATACAATGGGCGTACCTCCTGCCATGGCAACTCCTTGTTTTACCGCATTCACAATTTTATCCAGATTCATATGACCCGGAACGATTTCATTATAAGAACTTACGATTCCTACCAGCGGCCTTTCCATTTCTTCCTTCGTAAGCCCCAGCGCATTAAAAAGCGAGCGGTGCGGCGCCTGCTGTTTTCCCTTTGTAACTGTATCACTTCTCATATTCGTCCTCCTGTTAATATCTATGCAGTTTATCTCTGCATACTCTTTATTCTCCGCTATATCCTTCGTCTTTACTTAACCTGATATCTATTCTTTTATCTGTGCAAGCCCTTTTCTTGTCCGATATGATATGTTATTCTATGTAACCGGCAATCAGCTCGCCCATCTTCGCCGTACCGACCTGCGTCTTTCCCTCCGACATAATGTCGATGGTCCGATATCCTTCCTTTAGTACTCTTGCCACCGCTCTTTCGATAGCGTCCGCCTCTTTGTCCAAATCAAAGCTAAACCGGAGCATCATCGCCGCTGACAAAATTGTCGCAATCGGATTGGCAATTCCCTTACCTGCAATATCCGGCGCCGAACCGCCGCTTGGCTCATAGAGACCGAATTTCGTCTCATTTAAGCTGGCGCTTGCCAGCATACCAATCGAGCCGGTTACCATACTCGCCTCATCCGATAAGATATCTCCGAACATATTCTCCGTCAAAATCACGTCAAACTGCTTCGGGTCTTTCACCAGCTGCATCGCACAGTTATCCACCAGCATATGCTCCAAATTCACCTCCGGATACTCCAGAGCCACCTGCTCGACAACCTTCCTCCACAATCTGGATGAATCCAGAACGTTCGCCTTATCTACGCTGGTTACCTTCTTTCTGCGCTTCATGGCAATATCAAATCCCCGCTTTGCAATCCGGCGGATTTCCTCTTCATTATAACAGAGAGAATCCGTAGCTGTCAGGACTCCATTTTCTTCCACCGTCTTCCGTTCTCCAAAATACAAACCGCCGGTCAGCTCCCGCATAATCATCATATCAAAACCGCCTTCGGTAATTTCCTCCTTCAGCGGACAGGCGCCTTTAAGCTCCTCATAGAGAACCGCCGGCCGCAAATTCGCAAACAGATTCAATTCCTTCCTTATTTTAAGTAATCCCGCTTCCGGTCTTTGGGAAGGCTCTAACTGATACCAGGGCGAAGTCTTTGCATCCCCTCCGATAGAACCCATCAGCACCGCCCCGCAGGACTTCGCTCTCTCAATCGTCTCATCGGTGAGAGGAATTCCATGTACGTCAATGGACGCGCCGCCCATTAATAGCTGCTCATAAGAACAAGTATGCCCGAAAACCTCTCCTATCTTATCTAATACCTTCATTGCCTCTGTCACAATCTCCGGTCCGATTCCATCCCCTTTAATTACGCCAATCTTCAGATTCATATCCTACATCCTTTCCTTTTCCCGCTTCACTCACATAATTTCTGGCAGGGCATTCGTTGTTATCGTTTATCTTATCGCATTTTTCCCTTCCTTTCAACCCTTCATCATAGAAAAGTGCAAAAAATTAGAGCGCCCTCTGTTTCAAAGGAGCGCCCGATTTTTATTTTCTTCTCTATCTAAATAGACGCGTACTAGAGCATGTTTGAAAATTGCTTTCTGCAATCTGGGGACACGCTCTAATCAGCCGCCGGCTTCTCAACCTGTGCAATGGCTGCCTTCTGCATCGGAATACGGCAGTTTCTGTTGCTTCCAAATTCAACAATCACATCGTCGTCTGTAATATCAATAACGACTCCGTAAAATCCGCTTGTAGTAAGTACTGTATCTCCAACCTCCAACTCGGAAATCATCGCCGCGACTCTCTTCTGCTCCTTTTTCTGCGGTCTCATCAAAATCCAGTAAAATCCTCCGATGATTACTGCATAAATAAGTATAATACCCAGTCCGCCGCCAATGCCTCCGGATGCTGCTAATGAAAACATATCTTATTCCTCCTGTTAATTCTTATTTCTGTTTCGTTTTTAGACACTAGAAGTATCATACACAATTTCTCCTGATTCATCAAGAGTTTTTTACATTTTTAGCCCTTCCAGCGTCCGTTTTTTAAATTCGCTGTAATTTCCCGCATCTATGGCGGCGCGGATATCTTCCATCAGATGATTATAAAAATACAGATTATGCAGTACGCACA
>CAOKJI010000238.1 GCA_948468495.1 uncultured Dorea sp.
AAGGATACGGATACGCCGAATCAGGCCGAAATTAACATAGCCAAGCAGAGAAACGGTCCGATAGGAGTCGTGAATCTTGCGTGGATTCCGAATTATACAAAGTTTGCTAATTTGCAATGGAGGGAATAAGGGCTGGAGTACAGCCCTTATTCTTAAGTAATAGATCCAGGAAGCAGCATCTTTTTTAATTTGTCTACAGGGCTTGTCTGTGATGACTCCTTGCGGAAATTCTGCTGCTGACGTATAAGTTGATCGATTTTGCGGAATTCTTCTTCCTGCTGGCGTTCTTTTGCATCTAGCAGGAAAGACATTTCCTTAGTAATCATTGCTACTAACATCTCATTGTTATTTTCCAGCATTCTTTTGATGCGCAGCTGCTCCCTTGTGCGCTTCATATCTGGAATCAGTGCTTTGAGTTCTTCAAATGGTACTCCCTGCTCGTACAATTCTTTGATACAGTTATATAATTTGGTGTCTTCTTTCGTTGCATTACTTAATGTATTTAATGCGTTTCCCATAGAAATACCCCCTTATTTTTGTATGCAGAAGTATAGCATGTCTTTAAAATGGATATTGTCAAAAGTAGTCGGGAGATATGAAGATTTGTGCGACAGCTTTCGCCCGGGGCCAAAATTATGCCCTCCGGGCACCCCTGATGGCCATGCGGCCGTTTCATAAGGTTATTTTGTCGGGCGATAGTCCGCCAGCCCGCAGGGCATGAGTTGAGATGTGCCTAGTGCTCCATCCGGCCAGAAATTGAACTCCTGAACTGCTTGGTCCGCACCATTGCGTCGTTAAAAGTTCTAGTCGATGCGCCCACATCGCCGTCGAACTTTTGTCTAGCACTGACACGAACCAAACAGCTCATTAGTTCAGTTTCTGACCGGATGGAGCACTAGAATGTATATAAAAAGGCAGCCTTCGATTAAGGGGCTGCCTTTTTGTTCATTATGAAGAGTTTCTAAATTACTCTGCAGAGATAGCCTCTACCGGACACTGATCTGCACAAGCGCCGCAGTCAAGACAAGCATCAGCGTTAATCTCGAAATGTTCTGCTCCCTCAGCAATAGCCTCTGCCGGACACTGAGCTGCACAAGCACCACAAGAAATGCATTCATCGCTAATTACATATGCCATGATAAGTACCTCCTTATAAAGTTTATGTGATATTCACAAGGCTGAAATATGAATAAATCAGCTTTTAATTATCATAATACAAAAGCGGTAAATATACAAGCAGTTTTATGCTTAAAAATAGATACATAGAATTTATTTTTTAAGAAAAAATTCAAGACTTTTTCACAGTTTTGTTGTATAACTGTATGTAGCAAAATTACTGTTTACAAGTAATCTTTAAACGGTATCAAAGGAGATAGTATTATGAAAAAGAGATGGATTGCAGCGCTGATTAGCGTATGTATGACAGCGCTTGCATGTGCCTGTGCCACGCAGCCGGAGAAGCCGGATACTCCTGACTGGTCTGATAAGAAGAAAGAGACTCCGGAGGATGCGGCAGAGCTTGCGAAGCAGGCGAAACTGGGGATTATTTCACCGTCGGCCTACGGCAATGTGGACGGACTTGATGTGGAGCCGGCAACATATTTTTCAATTATTGGTAAGGGTGCAACAGAGGAATACTGGAGCAAGGTTAAAAAAGGAGCGGAGGCTGCGGTTGATGATTTGAATAAAGCGTTGGATTACGAAGGAAATGACAAAGTGAAGGTGGTATACAGTGGCCCAAGTGAATCAGATAATGTGGACGAGCAGGTCAATATTCTCGACGAGGAGCTTGCCAGATATCCGTCTGCTTTGGCGATTGCGGTTATAGACTCGCAGTCCTGCAATGTCCAGTTCGATTTGGCCGTTCAGAATGGCATTCCGGTTATAACGTATGACTCGAAGAGCAGTTATCAGGGAATTATGGCGAATATTGCAACAGACAACAGGGAAGCATCTGCAGAAGCGGCGGTGCATATGGCGGAAAATCTTGGTGAAGAAGGCCAGGTATTAGTGCTGGGGCATGACAGCCGGTCGGTGACCTGTAAGGAACGGGCAGAAGGATTCGCGGCAGAGATTAAGGAGAATCATTCCGGCATGTCTACCACGAATATTTATTATATGGATAAGCTGGATGAACTGAGAGAGAAGATTGTCAGAGAACGCGCTGGTTTGCCAGAGGCGGAAGAGAGCGTGGCGGCAGAGGACTCAGAAAGCGGTAATTCAGATGATGGAGATACTTCGGCAGAGTCTTCTGGCGGAGATGAAGTGACGGAAGAAGCTTTACAGGAAATTTCGGACGAAGAGGTCTACGCATACATTTTCGACAATAATCCGGATATCAAAGGAATCTTTGCGACCAATGGGCAGGCGGCGATGCAGATGGTCGGTCTGTGTGAAGAGCAGGAGAGGGATGCGGTGATTATTGGATATGACGCGGATAAAGAGGAAGTGGAGGCGCTGAAAGAAGGAAAGCTCTTTGGGCTGGTTGTACAGAATCCTTATGGAATGGGATATGCTGCAATCGTTGCAGAAGCAAGATGCATACTCGAAAGTGGGAATGAGGCCGAGATTGACACCGGGTATACATGGGTGACCGCGGATAACATAGACAACAAAGAGGTCCAGAGGATGCTATAATAAAAAATATTTGTGAGGCCGGCTTAGGCGGCAGGTGGCCCCACAGAAGGCCCCTGCTATTACACAAAGCTGGGCAACGCTCCAATGAACTAACTGCTAACTCCGGCTAGGATGCTCAGGATAGCCTGAGCATCCAAGTCTCCGGTAAGTAGTGGATTTCATTTCCGCTAAGAGCGCCCTTTCATGCTTTGTATAATAGCAGGGGCCTTCTGTGGGACCGCCTGCCGCCTAAGTCGGCCGCGCAGGTATCGTTTTTTAGGATGTGTATCCCCGTTTATTAAATAGGAAGTTCCAAATAGATATCTTTTCCCTCTTTAATAGAAATTACTACCTTGCCATGCCTTACGGTAGTGACTGCGCCTTCTACGCTTCCGCTTACAGAAGGAGCTTCTGCTTCGGCCGGCGCTTCTTCGGCTGCTGGTTCGTCTGCGGCGCCGGGTTCTTTGAAGCCTTCTACATTGTCTGCTGTCAGTGCGCAGAGAGAATCGCTTGTTTTGGTTAATTTGGCTCCAAGAACCTGTTCGATGGTCAGGCATCCGTCCAGATTCAATAATCCGGAATCTACCAGTTCATCAAAGATAGCGGGATCTTCAAGATTTGCGGGTTCGATGGTGATGCCTGCTTCTGCGCGGCAGCACAGTACCGCCGGGTCTTTTGCATGGGCTTTCGCTGTTTCTGCTGTAATAGACATATTACATACCTCCTTTATTCATACCTATAACAAGTATAGTCTTCGCAATTTGCAAAATCCAATCGTTTTTTACAATAAGAGGCTGTGATTATTGAAACTATCTATAGCGGCGAAACATTAGCTTTTGGGAAGCGAGAAGGTAAATTCGGTTCCCACGCCTTCCGTACTGATTACGTTGATATTTTCCCCATGGGCCTGAATGGATTCTTTAACAATGGAGAGTCCCAGCCCGGTTCCTTTTTTGTCTTTGCCCCGGGAGGCGTCGGTTTTATAGAAGCGTTCCCAGATTTTATTGATTGCGTCCTTGGGAATACCGGTGCCATAATCTTTGACTGAGGTAAATACTTTGTCTCCCCGTTCTGTAGTTTCTACGGTTATGATAGAATCCGAATCGCTGAATTTAATGGCGTTGTCGATAAGGTTATACAGGACCTGCTGAATCTTTCGTTTGTCGGCATACACAGATAAATTCCTTGTGGCAAGTACCAGTTCGATGGAAATCCGCTTCTCAGTACAGGTTCCTTCAAAGGAGGCGGCTGTATTGCGAATCACTTCATGGATATCGAATGAGGCTTTATCCAGGAGAAGATTCTTCGTATCAAATTCATTTAACTCCAGAAGGTCTCTGGTCAAATCAGTCAGTCTCTCCGTCTCAAACAGGATAATTTTTAAATATTTTCCCTGCAGCTCCGGGGGGATTGTGCCGTCTGCAATCGCTTCCACATAGCCCTTGATGGAAGTCAGAGGAGAACGAAAATCGTGAGATACGTTGGCGACGAAAGTCTTCTGATAAGTCTCCATATCCCGAAGCTGGGATGACATATAATTCAGAGAAGCGGACAGATAGCCCATTTCGTCTTCCGCATTTACTGGAATTTCGTAATCCAGATTCCCTGAAGCGTACTGAGCGGCGGCATCTGTAATCCGGCGCAGAGGAAAATAGACCATCAGCTCGAATGCCAGGAAAATAACAAAGGAGAAGAGATAAATCACAGCGATGGTCAGATAGATTCGTCGTACAAGATGTTTATGCAGTTGTTCGATATTCTGCAGGTTCCTGTGTAGAAGGAAGTAGCCGTTTGTAGTAAAACCATTTACGACCGGAGCCATAACAGTAATCACTTCTTCTTCAAAATAAT
>CAOKJI010000239.1 GCA_948468495.1 uncultured Dorea sp.
TTCCCCTTTGGATGGGGCGAGCTGTGGGGAATTGCAGACCGTACCGACTATGATTTGTCTCAGCATATTGAGGTATCCAAGCAGGATCTTACTTATTTCGATGATGAGAAGAAGACGAAGTATATTCCGTATGTCATCGAGCCTTCTCTGGGAGCGGACCGTATGGTACTTGCATTCCTGTGCAGCGCATACGACGAAGAGAATATTGGAACCGAGGAGAAGCCGGATATGAGAACTGTGCTTCACTTCCATCCGGCTCTTGCACCGGTGAAGATTGGTGTGCTGCCGCTGTCTAAGAAGCTGAAAGACGGAGCAGAGAAGGTGTATGCGCAGCTTTCTAAAAAGTACAATTGCGAATATGACGAGAGAGGGAATATTGGAAAGCGCTACCGCCGTCAGGATGAGATTGGCACGCCGTTCTGTGTAACTTATGACTTTGATTCAGAGGAAGACGGAGCAGTCACCGTCCGCGACAGAGATACCATGGAGCAGGAGCGGGTGAAGATAGAAGACCTGAACACCTACTTCGAGAAGAAGTTTGAATGGTAGAATGAACGCAGCCCTTACGGAAGATGCGTTGTCTGCGTGCAGACAAAAGCATCTTTTGTAAGGGCTATGTGAGTGAAACGAACACTGAGATGAAGCGAAGCGGAATCGAGGTGGCGTTCATGGTAGAATGAACGAAGCTCTTACAGAAGATGCGTTGTCTGCTTGCAGACAGTTACGAAGGATAGTTATGGAGAAGATATATTTTGATAATGGCAGTACATCATGGCCTAAGGCGCCCGGGGTGCCGGAGGCCATGGCAAAGCTGCTTGCACAGGGTGCATTTAATATTAACAGAGGTAATTATGAAGGCGCATATGAGATTGAAGGTATGGTGCTGGATACCAGAGAGCAGCTTGCCAGGCTTTTTCATGCGCTTGATTCGAGGGGAGTAGTGTTTACACCGAATGTAACCTATTCCCTGAACTTCTTTTTGAAGGGATTCCTGCATTCCGGGGATCATATCGTTGTAACCGGACTGGAGCATAATGCAGTGATGCGTCCGTTAGAGCAATTAAAAGAAATTGGCGTATCCTATGATATCGCGCCGGTGGACAGAGAAGGGAATTTAAGAGCAGAAGACCTTGAAGCCTGTATACAGAAGAATACAAGAGCGGTTTTGGTGACTCACGCATCGAATGTATGCGGAACGGTGGTTCCGATTCAGGAAATCGGAGAGCTCTGTGCGGGGCGCGGACTGATATTTGGAGTGGATACTGCGCAGACAGCGGGGACGCTGGATATTGATATGGAGAAATGGGGGATTGACTTTCTGGCATTTACAGGCCATAAAGGTCTTCTTGGCCCTCAGGGAATCGGAGGATTTCTGATATCGGAACGTTTGGATAAGGAGATGAGTCCTCTCATTGCGGGAGGAACGGGAAGTTTATCGGATTCCCTTATTATGCCGGGGAATCTTCCTGACAAATATGAGAGCGGTACAATGAACCTTCCGGGAATCATCGGGCTTCATGCGGCGCTTTCTTATCTGGAGGATACAGGACTAGACAGAATACATCGGAGAAAGATGGAGCTTACAGAGTATTTTCTGCAAAGGCTGCGAGGGATTTCCGGAATACGGATTGTAGGACGCAATAACTGTGAAAACAGAGTTGCTGTAGTATCGCTGGATTTTCAGACCAGAGATAATGCGGTGGCGGCTTTTGAATTGGAGCAGGAAGCCGGAATTATGACCAGGGTAGGGCTTCACTGTGCTCCTGTAGCGCATCGGTCCCTGGGGACATTTCCGGGCGGAACGGTACGATTTGCGTTCAGCGCCGTTAACCGGGAAGAGGAAATAGATAAGTGTATAGAGGCTATATATAAGATAGTATAATTATAGATGGTTTGAATAGGAAAAGCCGGTAAACAGATTGTTGATTCTGCATAAAAATGTTACTCTAATAGAAGAAAATTATAGGAAATATTTCAATTAGGAGGTAACGTTACATGGCTGATAATCACAAGATGTGGGAAGAACTGGGGATGAATCTGGAGCTGCATGATCAATTGTGCGCAGTGCTCCCGCAGGCGGTAGGAGATGTTTTTCTGTCACAGGAAAACCGTCCGGAGGGAATGGACTATTACGATATGGTAGTTGCTGATATTCATGGTATTCGCCCCTCGGAGCTGATTGCTCATCAGGAAAAGGGAGGAAAGGTTTTTGGCACTTTCTGCGTATATGTACCGGATGAAGTGATTTTTGCGGCGGACGCGATTGCAACGGGTCTTTGCGGAGGTTCTCAGTTCTGGGTTCCGGGAGGGGAGAAGGTTCTGCCGACGAATACTTGCCCGCTGATTAAGGCTTCTGTGGGCGCCAGATTAGACCGGACCTGTCCGTTCTTTCGGATTGCCGATATGTATATCGGAGAGACTACCTGCGACGGCAAGAAGAAGGCGTGGGAGATTCTCTCGGAGGATGTTCCGGTTCATGTAATGGATTTGCCGCAGATGAAGCGCGCGAAGGATGTAAAAGCATGGGCGGAAGAGATTACTGCGCTTAAAGATGTTGTGGAGAAATTTACCGGCAATCAGGTGACTGCGGAGAAACTGGCAGATAGCATTAAGCTGATTAACAATAAGAGAAAGGCTCTTGCAAGGCTGTATGAGTGCCGCAAGAGCGAGACTGTGCCGATTAGCGGAACGGATGCGTTAGTAATTTCCCAGATTGCATTCTATGATGATCCGGCTAGATTTGCACAGATGACGAATAAGCTGTGCGACGAGCTGGAGAAACGGATTGCAGAGGGCGTGAGCGTGGTGCCGGCAGGAACGAAGAGAATTATGCTTACAGGTACGCCTCTTGCTATTCCGAATTGGAAGCTTCATAATATCGTTGAGACCAGCGGCGCAGTTGTTGTCTGTGAAGAGATGTGTACCGGAACCCGGTATTTTGAGCGCTATGTGGATGAGACGAAGGAGACCGTGGAAGAACAGATTGATGCGATTGCAGAGCGTTATATGGGAATTAACTGTGCATGCTTTACGCCGAATCATGCAAGAATTGACGATATTATCCGTCTTGCAAAGGAATATAAGGTGGACGGTATTATTGACGTGAATTTGAAGTTCTGTAACTTGTATGACACAGAGGGGTATTTTGTAGAACGTGCGCTGAAAGAAGAGGGAATTCCAGTTCTGGGAATTGAGACTGATTATACAGACAGCGACGCACAGCAGCTCCGTACAAGAGTCAGCGCATTTGTAGAGATGTTGAATAATTAATTATAGAAGGAATGTCCGGTGAGGGAGAGAGGATGGCAGAGATTCAGCACTATGTGCTTTTTCCCAATCATGACAACGCCATGCGGCTTTACAGAGAGTTAAAGAGACTGGGGGTTCGGGCAGTGATTGCCCCGACCCCCAGAAGTGCAAGTAAGTGCTGCGGCGTGTCATTGATGGTAGAAAAAGATGATTTGGAGAAAATCCAGGAAACGGTAATGGAAAAAAAGATTGAGATTCTGAGAATCGCAGAGGTGGAGAAGGATTTTAATCCCCACAGAGACCAGTATTGCTAGAGCGTGTTTGAAGATTCATACGTGCTTTGGTACCATGCGGCAATAACAATTTGAATTAGGGAGAAAGAAGATGTATTATGTAGGTATTGATATTGGCTCGACGGCTTCTAAGACTGCAGTAAGAGGCGGGAAGGAGCTTATGTTTGTACTGCCCACAGGATGGAGCAGTAAGGAAACTACTATGACGATTAGGGAGAAGCTTCTGGAAGAAGGAATCGATGTTTCCTCGGATGAAGTGAAGGTAGTTGCCACAGGCTATGGAAGGATAGCCGTTGATTTTGCAGATTATGTGATTACAGAGATAACCTGTCATGCAAGAGGCGGCAGGGAACTGGCGGGGGATGACTGCATGATTATTGACGTGGGGGGACAGGATACCAAGGTGATTCTGGTTGCCGCAGGCTCGGTGCAGGATTTCCTGATGAATGATAAATGTTCTGCAGGAACGGGAAAATTCCTGGAAATTATGGCAAACCGGCTGGGTGTGACGCTGCAGGAATTATTTGATATGGCGAGTGTCGGAGAAGTTCTGTCAATTAGTTCACTGTGCACCGTATTTGCAGAGTCAGAGGTCATCAATTATATCGGAGAAGGAAAGAAACGAGAGGATATCGCGGCAGGAGTGGTGGATTCTGTTGCGGCTAAGGTGGCGCAGCTTGCAGGAAGAAAGAATCTGTCAGATAAGATTATTCTTACAGGAGGAATCAGCAGCAGCGTATATTTTACAGACATTCTTTCCGGGAAGCTTGGTAGGAGGGTTCAGCCGACGGAGAACGGCAGATATGCCGGGGCGATTGGGGCGGCGCTTCTGGCGGAAGAGAAGAGCCGGAGAAGATAAAGGGCGGCAGGCCGCTGAATCATGGATTTGATATTAACAGCGGGTATGCGAAATATACGGCGGA
>CAOKJI010000240.1 GCA_948468495.1 uncultured Dorea sp.
GTTATACGCCGCCATAATCCCCGGATCGGAACCTACAAGCTTTACATTTGCCCCTGAATAGCAGCCGGATATAAAAATCTGGTCATTAGCCCGTCTTGAAATAAACGGCGCAAAGGAGTGGGCGAAAGGAATCTTCCCCGCCGCCGCCATACCGCAGGCAACGCCTACCATATTGGCCTCCTGGATTCCGCAGTTAATCAGCTGCCCTGGATACGAATCAATCTCATCCATTTTTCCGCCCATGATGCAGGCGCCAAGATCCGCCTCCAGCTCCGCCACATCCGGATTCTCATTCATTAGCCGAATCATAGTATCCGCATAGACCTCCGCCATCTTTCTTTCGGATACTTCGTAAGTTCTTCCCCCCGCCGTATCCATCCCTTTCCCACATATTCTTTCCTCTGCCATAATTTCTTCCCCCTATCCCTTTTTTAACGCTTCCAGCGCTTCCACTGCCTGTTCTTCTGTGACAGTAATATGATGGTTCTTCAGCTTATTCTCTGCAAAGGTGCAGCCCTTTCCCTTAACGGTATCCAGTATAATCGCATGGGGCCTGCCTTTGAGTTTCCCTGCCTCCTCTATAGCCTCATTTACCGCGGCCACATCGTGTCCGCAGACTTCCCTTGTCTCCCAGTGAAAGCTCTCCAGCTTCTCTTTCAGGCTTTCCATATTACAGATCGCCTCTGTCCGGTTATCAAGCTGCTGCCCGTTATTGTCAATAAAGAGAATCAGATTATCAAGCTTTTGCTGGGCAGCGAACATCACTGCTTCCCAGTTCTGCCCCTCCTGGCTCTCTCCGTCCCCAATGATGCAGTAAATGGTATTTTCTTTTCCATTCGTCTTTTTCGCCAGCGCGACGCCTGCCGCCACCGACAGGCCCTGTCCCAGAGAGCCTGTAGTAACGTCAATTCCCGGCGTTTTCAAATGATCGCAGTGACTGGGAAGCCTTGTTCCCGGCTGATTCAGCGTCTCCAGCCACTCCATTGGAAAGAACCCTTTCAGGGCCAGCGCCGCGTAAACAGCCGGTCCTGCATGGCCCTTGGAACAGATTAGCCAGTCCCGTTCCTCCCATTCCGGATTCCCGGCGTCGTATTTCATCTGCTTTCCATACAGAACGCTGAGCAGATCACAGATGCTCATAGCGCCTCCCATATGGCCAAAGCCGCGCGCGGCCATCTGACATATCGTGTGGATTCGTATCTCGGCTGCAAATTGTTTCAATTCTTCTGTTTCCTGATTTGATAACATGCTTTCTAATTCCTCCTGTCTTTTTTTACTTTTGGCTTCTTTGCTCTTATATCAGGAAGAAAGCAAAAGACGTGCCAGGTTAGTGTGTTAGATTTTGACACAAAACTCTGGCACGATTTTTGCTATAATAGTTATATATAGGTAAAAATATGGCAAATTTATGATTTCAGGCGGTGATTTGTATGGAACAGGCTCTTTTATCCAAGCCCTTACAACAACAGAAATTTTCTCAGAAACAGATACAGTCGCTGCATCTGCTGATGATGAATAATGAGGAACTAAATCGTTTTCTTCAAAATGAATATTTGGAGAATCCCATGCTGGAATGCGGTAATCTTCCCGCCTCCTATTCCGGCCGAAGCACAGTAAGACCGGCGGATAACACCGCTTCTTTCTATGAAGCTGCGTCGGGGGATGCGGATGATTTGCTTCGTTTTTTTCTGGAACAGCTCAATCCCTTTGCCTATACGGATTTGGAATGGAACATCTTCAAACTTATGATTCTTATGTTGGATGAGCAGGGATTTTTCCCATATTCTCCGGAAGATTTATACAGCTCATTTCATATTCCGCCCGCGCAGGCAGCCAAATGTCTGGAAATCCTTAAGATGCTGGAGCCTACTGGCGTATTCCAGCCGGATCTGACCAGTTATCTTCTGTACCAGCTTCCCGCGTCCGGCAAGGATACTCCCCGGATGAAACTGCTGATTCAAAATCATCTGGAAGATATTGCCGCCGGAAGACTCCGTCTTATCGCAGACTCCCTGCAGACTGACCTGGCAGACGTAAGACGCCTCGTCAAACATGTAAAGAGCCTTTCCCCAAGCCCCTTTACCGGGCTTGGCCAGGAAGCCTGCACCTATATCACGCCGGATATACTGGCGGATTATCAGGAGGGCACGTGGGAAGTAACCCTGAACGATAACTGGATTGAGAACTATTCTCTAAGCGATTATTACATACAGATGATGCAGCAGTCCCAAGAGCCGGAACTGAAAGCTTATTTTCATGAAAAATACCAGCGCGCACGTTTCATCCTTCAGAAGACCCTGCAGCGCCGGACGACAATCCTTGCCATCTGCAATGCTGTTATCCGGCGTCAGGAAGACTTCTTTCTGGGCAAAACCCCTCTGGCTCCTATGACGCTTTCTGACATTGCGAAGGATTTGAACCTGGCAGTGTCAACCATCAGCCGGGGTATCAAAAATAAATACCTGCAGTACCCCTGCGGGACGATTCTTTTGAAATCCCTGTTTACCTCCGGTATCTCTTGTGATGAAAAGGACGAGATATCCAGCGCCAATATTACATCCATGATTAAAGATATCGTGCGCTCTGAAAATAAGAAAAAGCCTTATAGCGACGGTAAAATAACCGAATTGCTACTGAGACAGGGAATACAGATTTCCAGAAGAACCGTCGCAAAATACCGGCTGCTGGCAGATATTCCGAGTACACTGGAGCGAAAAGAGCTATCATAAAGGAGGAACTCTCTCTTCATGATAGCTCTTTCTCATTCAGAAATCTCTCACATCCCCAGTTTCTGACTTCACACTTACCGCCATAAAATCGCCATATCATCTCGCCAGATGCTCCACTGTTATCATAGCAACCCTCCTGCATAAATTATTCTATTTAAATCTGACCCTCATATTATCAAATTCAATTTCCATACCTTGCTTCCTATTGACAGATAAAAACTGCCAACTGCTTTGTAACGTCTTCTAATTTCTTTTCCAATTCTTCCTGAACCTGTCTGTTATGCAGCTGCATAGCCAGCCGTATCTGCATATTAAGTACGCACTGCTCATCTTTCAAACAGTTAAATTGGGTTTTTCTGATTCCTGATGAATGATTTGCTATTTGATTGTTTTCCATAGACGCCAACTCCTTTGATATTCTTGCTGTATAAATCTGTATTGCCATATTATGGAAAAGCACAAAATAGACTTAATCATACTGGATATCATGCTTCCAGGCATGGATGGGTATGCTTTTGCCGAACTGCTGAGAGGAGGGGAACTTTCAAACTAAAATCTACCTGGAACATCCAAAAGAATTCCGGGAATTATCCCGTTGTTTCAATCAGATGACAGAGGAATTAGCAAGTATCGAAATGCTGCGCTCAGATTTTATTAATAACTTTTCACATGAGTTTAAAACTCCGATGGTTTCTATTCTTGGATTTGCCAAATTATTAAAAAAAGGGAATCTGACGGCTAAAGAACAGGCTGAATATCTGGATATCATCATTGAAGAGGCCAAACGTCTGACTGCGCTTTCCTCTAATGTTCTGAATCTGTCGAAAGTAGAAAGCATGTCGCTTTTAACCGATTCGACTGACTTTAATGTAGGAGAACAGATTCGTGAATGTGTTCTATTATTGGAAAATAAATGGATGGAAAAAGAAATTTCTTTTGATTTTCATCTGCTGGAACAGGAAATAAACGGCAACGAACAATTGCTAAAACAGGTATGGACAAACCTGATAGACAACGCCATAAATTTTTCACCGGCAAAAAGCCAAATTGCCTTGTCAATGAATATACACGCCAATTCTCTCACTGTTATAATAAAGGATTACGGCCTTGGAATGGATAATCAGACACAGCATTATATCTTTGAAAAATTTTATCAGGGGGACTCCTCCCATTCTTCCGAAGGGAACGGCCTTGGACTTGCTCTTGTAAAGAAGATTGTAGAGCTGCATCATGGAACAATTACCGTAGAAAGCCAGCCTTTTCAGGGAAGTAGTTTTATTGTTACACTTCCGCTTTCAATATTTACTTCTTCATACGCTTCCCCGCAATAAATCGAGGGTGGATTTACGCCGCCCGCATATGGAGCAGTATAGTTTTCAGGTATAGTTTTCACTTTGTTTCGAGGTTACTCTATACTTGTCAGCAAGCGCTTTTGGTGTTATAATGCGAGCGATAAATCAGGAGCTATAGGAGACATTATTTCAAACAATCGGAAAAGAGGTATATGACAATGAAAATCGGATGCTGCGTAAATTTCTTGCCCAAAGAAGCTGACGACCCAGGGACGCGCTATGCCAAAGCGATAAAAGATGCGGGATATGACTATATTGAACTGCCTATTGGTCAAATAACCTGCCTCAGCGAAGATGACTTTGTCCAGATGCAAAAGGACGTGGACAAAGTGGGGATTCCGGTATATGCCTGCAACAATTTCTTTGTTCCAGAGCTGAA
>CAOKJI010000241.1 GCA_948468495.1 uncultured Dorea sp.
AGTTACGATATTAACGATTAACAGGTTTGCGCCTGTCTGAATTGCAGTATCAATCTGCTCATTCTGAGTTGTCTGGTTGCTGTTTGCATCATAATCCTGATACTTCACACCAAGAGAATCCAATTTAGAATCCAATGCTGTACGAACTGATGCAATATATGTATCTGAGAACGTATAGTAAAATACTGCTACGTCTGCGTCAGATAAATCTGTCGTACCTGCATTATCAGATGCATCGTCTGCTGCGGATGTATCATCTGCTGCATTACTTACATCATTTGTTGTACCTGAGTTATTGTCAGATGCATTGTCTGCGCTGTTGTCACCACATCCAGCAAACATTGTTGCTGTCATTGCAGCACATAAAAATGCTGCTACCAGTTTCTTTTTCATTTTATAATATCCTCCTTTTTCTTTAGCCTGAACGACCAGGCTTATTACAGAAAAATTATAACATATGACATTATTTTTGACAAGAATAATTCGTTCATCTGCCGAATATTTTTTTTTATAAACCAAAAAAATTGTATGTTTCAACGAAGTTTGATATTTTTTGCCAAAATTGTTTAATTTTTAAAACTGTGAATTGGCGCTGGAATCCTTCCCTTCCGCTGAATAAAATCTTCACAGGAAAATTTATTTACCGGCATAATCGGAGCATATCCAAACAATCCGCCAAATTCCACTGTATCGCCTACGTTTTTGCCTATAACCGGAATCAGTCTTGCCGCCGTCGTCTTCTGGTTTACCATTCCAAGCGCCATCTCATCCGCTATAATGCCGGAAATAGACGACGCCTTCGTATCGCCGGGAATTGCTATCATATCAAGGCCTACGGAACATACGCATGTCATCGCTTCTAATTTTTCCAGTGTAACAGCCCCTGCCTGTACGGCGTCAATCATACCCTGGTATTCACTGACCGGAATAAACGCGCCGCTTAAACCGCCGACATAAGAAGACGCCATTACGCCCCCTTTTTTTACCTGGTCGTTTAACAGTGCAAGCGCTGCGGTCGTACCAGGCGCCCCGGCATACTCCAATCCAATTTCACAAAGTATATCCGCCACGCTGTCCCCGACTGCAGGAGTCGGCGCCAAGGATAAATCAATAATCCCAAACGGAATATGAAGCAGACGGGAGGCTTCCTGCGCCACAAGCTGGCCGACCCTTGTAACTTTAAATGCTGTCTTCTTAATTGTCTCACACAGCACTTCAAAACTTTCCCCACGAACTTTTTCTAACGCAGTTTTCACAACGCCAGGCCCGCTGACCCCGATATTAATCACCGCATCCGCCTCAGTTACGCCATGGAATGCGCCCGCCATAAACGGATTATCGTCCGGCGCATTACAAAATACTACTAACTTCATACAGTCAACAGAATCCCTGTCTTTGGAACGTTCCGCAGTTTCTAACAAAATCTCTCCCATCAAACGGACAGCATCCATATTAATACCGGTCTTTGTCGAAGCCAAATTGACCGAACTGCATACACGCTCCGTCTCACATAACGCCGTCGGAATCGAACGAATCAAAAGCTCATCCGCCTTTGTCATCCCTTTTGATACCAATGCGGAATATCCGCCAATCAAATTCACATCCACCGCTTTTGCCGCACGATCCAATGTCTTTGCAATTTCAGCAAAATCTTCCGCCGTTTTGCAGGCCGCTCCGCCAATTAAGGCAATCGGCGTGACTGCAATCCTTTTATTTACAATAGGAATTGCAAATTCAGCCTCTATTTTTTCTCCGACCGAAGCCAAATCTTTTGCAACTGTCGTTATTTTTTGATAAATATTTTGATTTAACTGTTTTAAATCACTGTTTATACAGTCAAGCAGACTAATCCCAAGCGTAATCGTACGCACATCCAGATTCTCATGCTCAATCATCGCATTTGTTTCGTTTACTTCCCAAAGATTAACCATTCGTCTTCCCCTTTCTAAATACGATGCATTTTCTGAAAAATCTCTTCACGCTGGCATTTAATCATCACGCCGATTTCTTCGCCAAGTTTCTCTAACTCTTTTGAACAATCTCCAAACGGTTTCACCGCATGATTCATGTCCACAATCATCATCATATTAAAAAATCCCTGTACGATTGTCTGTGAAATATCCAGCACATTTATCTGATTTTCGGCAAGATACGTACAAACCTTTGCAATAATCCCAACCGTATCTTTCCCAACCACTGTAATAATCGTTCTGTCTGCTCCCTGCTCCATAATTTCCTCCCTGTAAATCATAATCTCTTACTACTGATTCTTATACCTCTAAAATCTTTGACACACAATCCCGCTTTGCAACATACAACGGAAAATCATCTCCTTTATAGGGACATGTCCCCATACTAATTTCCAGCTTAACCGTCTCATAAGCAAGCTCTGCATAATTGTTTTCTTTGCTTAAATGCCCAAGCATTACCGCCCCGAATCCATCGTGCAGCACCTCTGAAAGAAGCTGTCCGCAGCATTCATTGGACAAATGGCCTCTTTTCCCTAAAATCCTCTGTTTTAAAGGATAGGGATAGGAACCCGTTTCCAGCATATGTACATCATGGTTTGCTTCCAAAAGCAATAGATTTAATCCTCCCAGCTTTTCCACAATATAGTCGTCATACATCCCAAGGTCTGTAATTACGCCGGCAGACTTGCCGCCGCTTTTCACAATATAAGCAACCGGATCTGCAGCGTCATGGGAAATATGGATAGGCTCTACTTCTAACCCATCCGCCAGGAATGTTTCATCCGGAGTAATGACACGAAACAGGCTTTCATTAATTTTTCCAACTGTTTTCGTTTTTAAAACCGCCCGTTTCGTCTTTTCTGTTGCATAAATTGGAAGGCCGTATTTTCTGGAAATAACGCCCAATCCGCCGATATGGTCAATATGCTCATGCGTAATTAAAACGCCGTTCATTTCAGAAGTCTTATACCCATAGGCATTTAGTCCCTGTTCTATTCTTTTTCCACTAATACCAGCATCAATCAGTAAACGGCAGTTTTTATCTCCCACCATAATACAATTACCGCTGCTTCCGCTGGCAATACTTAATAATTCCATTTATTCAATCTCTTTCCAAAAAATTTCTACTTCATCGCCACTGTATAACGGCTGCATATATCCGGCAGAATCTCCGTTGACCTTTGTCACAATCGCGCGTCCTCTCGAATCTGCCAAATCAAAGTCTATAAACTCGAAAATATCTACAAATATATAATCCAGTTTTCCCGTAAGTTCTACCGTTTCCCCATTTACCGTTATGCGAATGGCAATCCCTGTATTTTCGTAGGATGTCTTTTCTTCTGTTGATTTCTTAGGTTCGTCCTCTTCTAATGTTTCATTTTCCAAAACAAGGTTCTCACTTTCATAAGAGTCCTCTGATTGTTCTAAAAGCGCCATAGAACTATCCTCTTGTGCCTCTTGTTGAATTTCTAATAATTTCGGCGCATCTTCACTTGGCAAAACCTCTAATACTTTCCACTCTATTGTAAAATTCTCATACACCAGCGTCCCAAGCCCCGCCGGACGGTTATTGACAAGTATCTCATAATCCATATCAATTTCTACGTCCATAAACTCTGCCAGCTGGCCTATGGTATAGAAATTTCTGGTTTCTATTTCATCCCCTTCCTGAATTTCATAAGAAAGCATCTCTATACTTCCATTTACTTCCACAAATTTCGGGCAGTGGATTGTTTTTCCATTGACAATAAACGTCACCATTTCTTTTGTATAATCTGCAATATCGGCAAGCGTAACATTTGCCGCCTGCCCTGCGGTTGAAGGCTCTACTGTAATATAGCTGTTGGCAATCAGCGGCGCGTTAATATTTGTCAATTTATCATTTACTTTTACAATTGCAGATTCCCCGGCCTCTCCCCTTGCAATCCGGGGGCTTCCATTTACAGTAAAATTAATCTCTTTTCCTCTTTTTGGAAACAAATATTCATTTGGAAATCCGGCCTGCAAAGCTGCATCTACAATCGTCAGCCTGTTGTTGTCATAAAGTTTAATTCTTTCTCCATTAAAATGCACCATGATAAAACTGTTCCGCTGTTCAAAATAATTCAGACAGATTCCAACCGGAGTTACTAATAACGGATCTTTTCTTACTCCCGGCTGCTCAAAAGTAACTTCCCTCAACACTTCTTCTCCACGCAGCGCCACACGTTCATAGGGAAGATTTAATTTGTCTGCGAGCCTTGTATCAAATCCATGAATCTTGCCGCCGCCGCCTACAATAAAGGCCGCTTTTACTGTTTCCCCTCCGTTTAACTCCATAATCTTATCTGCTACTTCTGTTGTGATTCTTTCTACAATATCGTTTGTCAAATCCCAGATCTCTTCTGAACTAATCGTATGGTCTAACATCATAATGTCCGTATATTCCACTTCTTCTCCCATTGTAGAAGCCAGTTTCATATATTCTGCCATCTGAAAATCTAC
>CAOKJI010000242.1 GCA_948468495.1 uncultured Dorea sp.
GCTGGCATAATCTGTCTGAATCTCTGACATCAACTTCTTCACATCCTTATGCGTTACAATATCGCTTACATATTCCTGAACCTCTTCATCCCCGGATTTGGACGCCACCTGCCAGTGATGCTCTTCATCCTCCTCCAGATACAGCGTTCCCAGTCCCGGAACCATTGTGTAAATGTCGCGTATCTTCATATCATAACGGACAAATGTTATATATGTCCCTTTGTACATTCCAAGCTTGGTATATATGCGGAGATTCTCATAGCTTTCCACAAAATCCGCATGTTCGGCCAGTGAATGATAATACTCTTCAACCGCCCTTTTCAAGCCTTCATCCGATGCCTCAGTAAGCGGATTCGTCGCCATCGCCCGGCATCCTATATTCTCTGTCAGCAGCAATTTACTGACTACTTCGCCAGTCGCTTCGCTGCCTGCAGCTGACTGTATCTCTCCCGAAGAAATATGCTTCGCCTCATCTTTTGTAAGACATATCACGACCACTGCCGCCGCTCCAAGAAGAATACAGACAAATAATCCAATCATGATTCGTCTGTGTTCACGAAGCAGACCGCGGAGGTCCTCCTGTCTTTCCTTCATAGACTTCCTCCATTTCTTTTATAGATTATACAAGTCGGCACTTCACATCATACTAGAGGCAGAAAAGAAAGTCAAGGACAGCGCGATTTCTCCATTGCATTTTTTTTTAAGATGTGCTATTATAATTCTTGTCTCTGTAGCTCAGTGGATAGAGCACCGCCCTCCGGAGGCGGGTGCGCCAGTTCGATTCTGGTCAGAGACGGTTGAAGGGTATCACAGATATTGTGATACCCTTTTATAGTCCGCTTCTTCAACAAATTCAGAAGGTTTTCATTTGTTTTTTGCTTTTTGACATTTTTTCTTACACAACTATTTCCTTTTTTGCTCTGTCATAATAGTATGCGTGATTTGACAAAAACTCTTCTGCCTGTACCTGCGTCTCATTCACCTCCCTGATGACGCACTCCATCTCTTCTTTGGAAAGCGCTTTGCTCTCCGGAAGAATAATCACTTCATGGACGCTGCTGGGAAGAATATAATAATTCTCTTTAAAATAAGCGCCAATTGATTCAAGTCTGCCGGGATACAGAATCACTGCCGCGCCTCCGCTGCGAATATGATTGGTCAGTACATACATATTTTCCTGCTCTCTCATCCTTCTCCACTCCGCATCATCCAAATCCCCGTCGTCTAACATTTCTTCAATCACCATACACATAGCGCTGAACTCATAGGGCAGAAGCCTCTCCGTATTAACCGCTGCCATCCGACAAATCTCTTCCGCCGTCACATCCCACCATTTCAGATGCTCATTCCGAATCAGCATGGTCGCCATCTGTCCCTTGGTTTCGTCCATATCTACCAGCACATAAAACAATACTGCCAAATCCAGATAATTCACATGGGGCACCTGCAAAAGAAGTTCCTTGTTCTTCTCCTGATTAACCAGTTTATAAATAACCTTTTCCCTGACATGCTGATAATCCTGTACAATCTCTCCTCCCCAGGTATGCTTAACCCGTACCTTTTGATACATTTCCAGTACCTGCTCCGCCAGCCTTTTCACATCATCGCCCCGAATAAATTTCTCATAATACTCTTCCAGATAAATGGTGGGAGAAATATTCGTCTCCTCTTCTGAAAATGTAATTCCTCTCCGCTCATAGCCATTGTTCTTTACCGAAGTATAAACAGACAAATGCAGCGATTCCTCCACCTGGCCTCTCAAAATACTTACTACGCTCTCTACAAATTTTTCGTAAGACATAATTCCCCTTTCTATGTTGTTCTGACTTCTGCTGCTGCGATTCCCGATGCGAATATGCATCACTTTGAATATTTGAACTCGAAAGATTCAAACAGATCTGCGATTACTCGCAGGATGAATATTATGGTAACTTAATTATAAAAAAACCTTGCAGAAAATGCAAGGTTTTTTATCAAATTCTGTATTTTTTGTCATTGGGTGTTGCTGTTCACTTCGTTAAAAGCAACCTTCGCAAATCCACTAAAAATTCGCTTCGCATATGGGATTTGCCCACACCTGAATCACTTTCTTACGTACTTTGCCGTTCTTTATACATTAGCCGACAAATTGAATAATGCCTGATACAATTCCAAATGCATTATCCCAATCCTGCTCGTCGGAAAGACCTTCAATCGTTCCATCAACCACGATAGTCTGATTATCTGCAAAACCATCTATATATGAGTGAACTCCAGTATTTGAATCAAAATTATGTGTACCCCATGCTTTGGAAGACTCATAAACGCCTCTTGCCTTTAATCTGATGTTACTAAACTCCGCGTGAACAGCATCGCCGTTCTTTCTTCCGGAGCCTTCCACACGTAAACCTATTGCCTGATTTGCAATTCCTTCATTCTCTACGCTTCCCACGCACACGCCATTCACATAAACATCGCAATGCCCATTCTTCTGAACGGCCAGCATCAAATGATATACCTGATCACGCGAAGCATAACCTGTTCGGACATACTTCTGCCCGCCCGGATTATTTGAAGCTACATTCTCAATCAAAAATGTAGTCCGGTCCGTATACGGATGCTCTCCCCACTGGTCATACTGAATTCCAAAGCTAACTGCAGAGTCTCCTGCATCCGAATGTGCAGCAGCAACTAACTTAGCATGGTATCCTGTGCCCGCACCAGTCAGCTTAACATCCGCTTCAATGGTATATTCTGAATCTACATTCGAGATATTGGCCGCTTCTTCCCGGTCTACATATGCAAAATATCTCTGAAGAATGGTGGCAATCTGCGCCCGGCTTGCATTCCCGCCGGGATTAATATATCCCCCGTCATGGCGAATCATACCTGCTCCGAGGGCAAATCGGACACCGTCATAAGCAAATCCGGCAACACTACCGCCGTCCGGATAAGCTTCAATCTCTCCGGCTGCCGATGTATCTTTACCCTGTTTTTGAGCATAACGATACAGAATCGTAGCCACCTGTTCCCTTGTAACAATATCTGTCGGACCAAATCTGCCGTCGTCATATCCGGTTATAACGCCCTCGTGCTTAGCCCACACAACCGCGTCGCTATAGAACTTGCCTTCTTCCACATCACTATAGATTCCCGGTTCAAAAGTTTGCGCCGGTTCGCCTTCCATACGGTACAGAATTGTAGCAAACTGTCCTCTCTGCAGATCGTCTCCAGGCCCGAATCTACCGTCATCATATCCGGTAATCAATCCATTCTCAGACGCCCACATCACTGTGTCATAATACCATTCGCTTGAAGGCACATCCGGAAAAGAAGCCGCAAGACCTGTACGATTCATCCCAAAAAGCATCGCCAAAAATAACACAATACCGGCAACTCTCTTCATGCTTGTTATCATATAATCTTTCTCTCTCATTCTCACAATTACTTCCTCCACACCCTTTCATAGCAAAGCCCCAGACCCGAAAACATATCTGCAGCACACTCTTATTCGGGAAATATACAATTAATTTGCACGAGAGAGATATTCGCCTGTACGGGTATCAATCTTAATCTTCTCACCCTGGTCAACAAACAGCGGAACCATAACCTGCGCTCCCGTCTCAACAATTGCAGGCTTCGTCGCACCGGTAGCCGTATTGCCCTTGACCCCCGGCTCAGATTCTGTGATTACAAGCTCCACCGTAATCGGCGGCTCAATTGCAAATGCATTGCCCTGATAGAAACTTACGCTTACTTCCTCGTTCTCCTTCACAAACTTCATCGCGTCGGAAGCCTCTGACACACTGATCATAATCTGCTCAAAGGTCTCATTATCCATATAATTATAAAATTCTCCGTCATTATACAAATACTGCATCTTCTTTCTCTCAATGTGAGCCTGCTCAAAGGTCTCTGTAGGACGGAAGGTTGTCTCTACAACGCCGCCGTTAATGATATTCTTCATCTTCACACGAACGAAAGCCGCGCCCTTTCCCGGCTTCACGTGCATAAAATCAATTACCTGACACACTTTGCCGTCAACTTCGATTGTGATACCGTTACGGATATCTCCTGCTGAAACTTTTGCCATTATATTATCCTCCTTAAACTGCGCCTGCCGCGCTTGCATGATTACTGTTCACTTTGTATCTAATCCTTCATATTCTTAATCTATATATCAAATATACAGACCTGTCTGAACAGTAAATTTATAATCATAAGCTGTTATCATTCTATAATAGATGACGCCTTTTTTCAACCTTTTTTTCCCTGGTAAGACTTCTCTTATAGAAAAATAAAACAATCTTCTCTAAATATCTCTTTAAGACAATCTGTATCTCTCCGTTGTTTTGCACCTCTTAATAGATACCTCCTGTTAAAAAGCCTTATTTCATCCGCATTAGAGGACTTTTTTTTGTGTCAAGATTTATGTATTTTTTTGTTGTATTATATTGCGTTTCACGT
>CAOKJI010000243.1 GCA_948468495.1 uncultured Dorea sp.
CGCCCATACCCATGTATGTGGTAACTAATTTCTCACGCTCAACCATTGCGTCAATGTAGTCTTCATTTACAAATCCAAGCTCGCACAGAAGCTTTCCTGCGGCGCGGATTGCAGTCTCTTTATCTACGCTCGGAAGTCCTGTCTTAATCCCTTCTTCAATCAGAACGCCTTTCTTCGCTTCTTTCTTCGGCTCTTCCGCTGCAGGCGTCTCTGCCGCAGGCGCCGGTTCGCCGGAAGCAAGCGCTGCCAGCTCATCATACAGAGCGTCAAGGCTTGGGTCTGCCAGGAAGTTATTCAGTGTTACCAGTCTTGCCTGAGGCGCGCTCTTCGCAGCACGATCCTGTAAAATAGTCTGGCATACTACAACATTTGCATCAGACGGAACATTGTCAACCGAAGTATTCGTAACAACAATTCCTAAATTCAGAGATTTAATACGGTTCCGGAACTTGGTAGCTCCCATAGCGGAGGAACCCATACCTGCATCACAGGCGAAAATAATTTTCCGGATATCCGCCGCTTTCACGTCAGCTCCTGTAAGAGCCTGTACCGGAGCGCCGCCCTTCGCCTCAGCCTTCATGCTGTCCTTCTTAGCCTGTGCTTCCTCAAGACTCTTAGCGCCTGACATCTTAATAATCGGCGAAGCAACCAGGAAGGATACTCCCGCTGCAATGACTACGCCAAGGAACGTTATAACCATAGACATTCCCTTTGGCGACATGGACATAAATGCGATAATGGAGCCAGGAGAAGAAGGTCCTACCAGTCCTGCATTCATAATACTATAGAATGTAATCGCACAAGCATTACCGATGATAGGCGCAATAATTACAACCGGATTCATCAATACATACGGGAAGTAAATCTCATGGATACCGCCCAGGAAATGGATAATCACTGCTCCCGGTGCAGAGTCCTTCGTTGCCTTATCTTTGCTGAACGCCCAGTATGCAAGCAGAACTCCAAGTCCCGGACCCGGATTTGCCTCCAGCATGTACATGATAGACTTTCCAGCCTCCTGTGCCTGCAGCGTAGCAATCGGTGTGAAAATCCCATGGTTGATTGCATTGTTCAAAAACAGTACCTTCGCAGGCTCGATGAAAATAGCTGCCAGAGGAAGAAGTCCATGGTTCACCAGTACGTCAACGCCGGATGACAGAACAACCAGAATTCCCGCCATCAGCGGTCCAATCAGGTATGAGCCGATGATTGCCAGAATCATACCGAAAATACCAACCGAGAAGTTATTAATCAGCATCTCGAAACCTGCAGGCATACGTCCTTCCATTGCCTTGTCAAATTTCTTGATTACAAACCCGCCGATTGGTCCCATCAGCATCGCGCCCATCAGCATCGGGTACTCCGGCGCACCTACGATAACGCCGACTACTGCGATGCCACCCATAACGCCTCCGCGGTCTCCGCCTACCAGCTTACCTCCCTGATAAGCCACCAGAATTGGCAGAAGGTAATTCAGCATTGGGGTAACAAGCCCAGCCAGCTTTTCATTGGGAAGCCATCCTGCTTCAATAAAGAATGCTGTGATAAATCCCCATGCAATGAAAGCTCCGATATTCGGCATTACCATTGCGCTTAAGAATTTTCCAAACTTTTGTAATCCGTTTTTCATGTTACGTCTCCTTTCATTTCCCTTGTCTCTCATAACCTTTGTTATGCTTATGCTTTTATTGTAAAGGACAATTTCCCCATTTTCAAATAAATGATATTGCAACTTTGTCACAAACACTTTGCGCCAAATCACACTTCCATTTGTCAACCTGACGAAAATTTAGTATAATGAACGTATAGGAGCGAGGGCAGAATGAAAAGCAAGAACAGAGCAGACTGCTCGCAGGCTGAACTGTTCTTGTTTTTCATTCTATGTGAGTGCCAACGAACACTGGGAAGGCTTTGACTTCCCAGTGCCCTCGCTTCGCCTGCAGGCTGTAAAGCGAAAACAGGGCAGGCTGCTCGCAGGCTGAACTGCAAAAGATAAATCACGCAACAAGAAGGAGGCTATCCCTATGCTGCTCACCCAACGTGCCGAAGACATTATCCGGATCTTAATCCGGTTTCCCCAGGATAATCCTGTTACAACAGCTATCATTTCCGAGGAACTGAATATCAGCAGCCGCTCCATCCAGCGGGAGCTGCCGGGCGTGGAGCAATGGCTTGCCGCGGAAGGCTACCGTTTCGTCCGCAAACGCAGCGTAGGACTGCTTTTGGACGAACCGGATTCCAGAAAACGGGAGCTGCTGGCACTTCTGGATTTAAGCAAATCCACCGCCGTCACTGTGGACGACCGCAGAGACCGCCAGATTATTCTCCGGCATGAGATTCTATTTGCCGCGGAACCGGTTAAATCTTATTATTTCACTGATAAGCTGGGAATATCCGACGGGACTCTTACAAACGATTTGAACCAGTTGGAACGCTGGTTTGAAACATACCATCTGAATCTTATCCGCAGGCAGGGACTGGGGATTTTCCTAGAGGGCTCGGAAGTTTCCCGCAGGCAGGCTGTCACCTCCCACATTTGCAGCCAGCTGAGTCAGCGGCGCAATTCTGCTTCCATGCAAAGTCTGGATTCCTCCAGACAGAGCATCCGCATCAGCGAGATTCCGGAGCAGATTACTGTATCTGTCACACAGATTCTGACCGACGGGGAGCGGCAATTATCCCTTCGCCTGTCAGACAACGGTTATCTTCACCTGCTGGCATATATTTCGTATTCCGTATACCGGATACAGCAGGGATTTATCATTGAAAATGCAGGGGTATCCGCCGCAGATTTGTCTGTAGAGCCGGAATTTGCCGTAGCCGAGTACCTGATGAAGCAGCTTCGCAGCCAGTTTGACCTCCCTATTATCGAACGGGAGACGGAATACCTGACCCTGTTTCTTACCGGGGTGCGCATCTGGCCTGCCAGCCGTCGGGACCTGACTACAAAGAGAGATTTCGACATCCATCAGCTCACGCTTTCGATTATAAGAAATGTGGGAGACAGCCTTGGGGTTGATTTCAGCGACGATTCCAAACTCCCTACAGAGCTGGGCATGCACATTCAGCCCACCATTGGAAGGCTTCGAGCCGGGATTCCCATAGAAAATCCGCTCCTTGAAGACTTTCGGACAAACTATGAAGCGGTTTATCTGGCCTGCACGAAGGGCTGCTCATCCCTCTCGGAGACGTATGAGCTTCCTTCTTTTCCTGCTGCCGAGATTGGATTTATCACCATTTATTTCGTGATGGCGCTGGACCGCAAGGCTAAGCTGGAACGGCGAATATCCGCCATTATTGTATGTCCTACCGGCATTGGAAGCTCAAGACTTCTGGCTGAGAACCTCAAAAAAGAGTATCCGGATCTGGATATCCGGGGAACTATGTCCGCATTTGACATTGACCCTGAAAAACTAGCCGAACAAAACATTGACCTGATTGTCTCCACTGTAAAGCTTGATACTTCCTACCGCTGGATACGGGTCAGCCCAATCCTGGCAAAACAGGACAAAATGCTCTTAAATTCCAAAATGAAGCTGATTCTTTCACAGAAGCAGCGTCAGGAGCAGACTGCCCGGCAGATCCCCGCGGCGCCTCTCACCAGAGATAACGTGGAATATATTTCAGCCCTCGGAGATGAAATCTATCATCTACTGGACAACATTCGCTTCGGCCGAGCCCCGGTACTGCAGAACCGGGAGGACGTCATCGTCCATGCGGCATCGCTATTTGCCGACACGCCGGAGACAGAGCAGCATTTTTACGACATTATTAAGAAGAGAGATCAGCTTGCAGACACCTATATGAAGCCTTTCCACACACTTTTTCTACATGGCAGGAGTCCGGATATTACTCATGCATGTTTTGGGTACGTCCATCTGGAACCTCCCATATACGAAAATGGAAGAATCATACTGGGCGCAATCATTTCTTTCATCCCGGAGGGAAACGAGAATAAGACAGCCGCGCCCCTTGCCAGCGAAATTGTCGGCGCATTGCTGGAAGAACCCGACCTGCTTGCCGCCCTTCGGAATGCGGATGACGAACTGTTCGCCAGCCTCTTAGAAGTATCGCTGCTGAAATATTATAAGCGCTGTGTTGCATCCTTGCTTTCCACACGTTAACCTGATAACGGTTACCTTGGGCCACTCATAGTAACGATTCGGGGCGATATTCATACTTAACGGACTACTAATGTCCGTTATGGTAAAGTTTTGCTACACAAAAATCGCCCCTCACTCCTGAATCATGTTCATACGGAATGCGCTCTAGCTCTGTGTCAAACAAATAATTAAAATACTATTGATTTTTTTATAAAAAGTACATATATTAAAGATACAGATATTTTTGTCTGTAAAGAGGATAGGTTGTCCAATTAAAAAAGCAGTTTAAAATCTGTTAGAATGTACAATTAAAACAATCGTTTATAATTCAGTGGGCTA
>CAOKJI010000244.1 GCA_948468495.1 uncultured Dorea sp.
AGGCATGTGCTGGATGAATTTTGCGAGTGGCTGTTTCCGATATTGGAGGCGGTGGCGGCTTATGGAGGACAGAAGGAGGATGGCTATCAGAACCGGTATCCGGGATTTTTGTCGGAACGGCTGATGACATTTTACTTTGAGAAACACAGGAATAAGCATAAGTTCGTGTATGCGGATAAGAACTTCTTAATATAATTTTTATTGATTTGTGATAATAGCGACATATAATATGAGTGATTATTACAGGGCAAAAGATGTTGAAGAAATGAATGGACATTTTCTGATGTTTAAAAAATGATAGGAATGTATCAGACTGCCAGACCTGAGCATGTTGAACAGGAAATGCATTTACTTATGGAGTGGTATCATAGTCAGGAAATAAATATTTCTGTGCTTGCCGAATTTCATGTGAGATATGAGAGTATTCATTTCACGATTTGAAGTAATGCGGTATCGGTCTTCCAGCTCTACGATAAGGCCGAGCACAAAATCGTGATAAAAGCGTTCTGAATCGGATTCACTCAAAGGATGCTTTCCAGTGTCGAAATAACTGAATGTTGCAACAGCGACCCGGTTCATATAAGTATTCATGGCGTCCAGAACATCGGTCAGCAGGGCTTTGATAAAGTTATTATATGCCGGTGTATATTCAGCGAACCAGTCTGTTATCATCTGTTCAAATGTTATCGTAATTTCATAATTGGTAAGAATGAGTTCATGGACTGCCGGGAGAATCCAAAGCAGTCTACGTACAAATCAGAGGTAGTTGTAACTACGGTCAGATTATTCAGATCAGAAAAAACAGATTCTCTGCTGATTCTTGTAATTCCTGTCATGATTCACTTCGGCAAAGCTTAGGGAAATGACAGGATAGCTTCCCTGTAATTTACAGTATTTTTTTGTTTGCCAAATGGCCAGCTTCCTGAATAAATCATGGTTTCCGGCATGGCTGACAGAAAAAAAGTATTCCATCATGCTTAAATTCAGTGTTTTTCCAAATCGTCTGGGGTGGGTGATTAAAGTTACTGCATCATTATTTTCCCACCATTCTTTGATAAAGAGTGTTTTATCGATATAGAAATTATTATCTGCAATTAACTGGCTGAAGTCCTGGTGACCGATTCCGATAGTTCTTGGCCATGGCGGCATCTCCTTGATAATTTATTTCCTGAAGATAGAAGAGTTTTATGCATGTTTCTGCTAAGTGTAGTTTGTCATTATTTTGTCGGAGATACAACAAAAGCGGAGAAAAAGTGTTTTGTCAAATTGTTTCCGGTTCCCGTTCACACGCTGTCTGCACTGGTCTGCAAACTGCGGCATACAGAGCAGGGTATTAGGGGGACACTTTTAATGGAAAGTACACTTGACATTTCTCCACTATCGTTTATAATAAATATATGGAAAGCAAACTTTCCGTAGAGAGGAGGAAGAACGTGAAAAACCGTTTGGAAGAGATACGGAGGATTCGGGGAATGAAGCAGGAGGAGCTTGCCGCTGCACTGGAAGTTTCCCGTCAGACGATTGGTTCACTGGAGAATGGCCGGTATAATCCTTCTATTTTGCTGGCGTTTAAGATAGCAAGGTATTTTGATATGAGTATAGAAGAGATTTTTATTTATGAGGAGGAAGAGATTTGAGATTACAGACGAAGCGTTTTCTGATTTTAGGAATATGTGGAATATTTGTTTTCATCTTTTTATTTTTATTCCGGGATAGTTTCTCTAAGCAGCTGGAAGGAATCATTTTGGGGCTGGGAAGTGTGATGTTCGGACTAGGATTCGCCAGATTTTACATTGGCCGTTTTGAAGAGAAGAATCCGGAAGAGATGAGGCAGAATGAGATTGAGGCGGGAGATGAGCGTAACCGGGCAATCCGCTGCCGGGCTCAGGCAGTTTCAGGGATTGTGCTGCAGTGGAGCGCTATGACGATAGCGTGGATTGCAATTCTATTTGATGCTCCTTTGTGGGTTACGCTGCTGTGTGTGGGAATATTTTGCGGGAAAATACTGCTGGAGGTTGTGTTGATGGGGTATTATCAGCGCAGGATGTGATGATTAGATATTATACGAGGGAGAGATTGCTGTGAGATTCGTGATTGAACATTTATCAAAGCATTTTGAGAAGAAGGAAGTTCTAAGAGACATTGATTTTGTCTTTGAGGAGGGGAAAATATACGGCCTTTTGGGGCGCAACGGGGCTGGCAAGACCACATTGTTTAACTGCATTAACCGGGATATTCGCAGCGACGGGGGGAATCTTTTTCTGGAGACGGAGGAAGGGAAAAGAGAGCTTCGGGCAGAAGATATCGGTTATGTACTTTCGACGCCTACGGTACCGGAATTTCTTACTGGAAGGGAATTTTTGAAGTTTTTTATAGACATTAATGAGAAGTCGGTTCGGAATCCGAGAGCGCTGGATGAGTATTTTGATTTTATGAGTATTGCGCCGGAGGATAGGGATAAACTTCTGAAAGATTATTCTCATGGAATGAAAAATAAGATGCAGATGTTAGTAAATATAATTGCGGAGCCGAATATTCTGCTGCTTGACGAGCCCCTAACCTCATTAGATGTAGTGGTGGCGGAGGAGATGAAGTCGCTGCTTCGTTCCCTGAAACAAGGGAGGATTACGATTTTTTCGACGCATCTTATGGATTTGGCCCTGGATCTTTGTGATGAAATCGTTCTGCTGAATCGCGGAGAACTGGAAGTGGTGGAGAAGAGCAGCTTGGACAGCCATGGATTCCGGGACAAGATTATTGCGGCGCTTAAGGAGGAAGAGCATGAATAAGACGTTGAAACTTTCCTTTTCTCTTAAGAATACCTATCGTGTGAACAGTATTCTGTATTCTTTGAAGCAGATTCCGCTGATTAAGAAACTTTTGCCGGATAGGTTGTATCAGGTGCGGGGACTTAAGATTTTTGCGAATATCCTGTCGGTTCTGTGGGAAGTCGTTTCTATATTTCTGGGAAAGCTTCTTTATCTGCTGCTGATGGTGCATGGTGCGGGGAAGCTGTATGACGGATTTGGAGACGCGCAGATTTTCCTGCATATCCTGTTGTTTCTGACGTTGATTGGCGGATTGGCGAATACGAAGATGTTTGACCCTTCTAAGGATAAATATTACGCGATGATTCTGATGCGGATGGACGCCAGAGAGTATACGCTGGTTAACTATATCTATGCGATTTTAAAGGTGCTTATGGGATTCCTGCCTTTAATGATTCTATTCGGAAGAGCTGTAGGCCTGCCGTTATGGCTGTGCATTGCGCTGCCTTTTTCTATAGCCGGGTGTAAGATGTCAGTTGCCGCGTTGTCCCTGTGGGATTATGAGAGGCGGGGCGGCGTATACAATGAAAACAAGCTGACCAAATATGTTTGGATTGGGCTTGGGGCGCTGTTAGGAGGGGCCTATGCGTTTCCGGCGGCTGGGTTAAGTCTTCCGGTGAAAATGACCGTCTGCCTGATGCTTTTGTTTATTCCGGCGGGAGGGGCGGGCGCCTGTAAGATATATTCCTTCCGAAAATATCGTGAAATAAATCAGGAATTACTTTCCGGGCAGACAAATCAGATGGATACCATTGCGCAGACAACAAAAGCGGGCGTGGAGAAGAAGATTTCGGCGGATAGTTCAATTACCAGCAACAGAAAGGGATTTGAATATCTCAATGAACTGTTTATTAAGAGGCATCGGAAGATACTCTGGAGTTCGACGGAGAAGATTGCTTATGTGTGTACGGCGATTGTTATAGGAACGCTGCTGCTTCTTTATCTGAAACCGGAGGCGAAGCCGGCTGTAAATCATCTTGTAAGGAATTGTCTTCCTTATTTTACATTTATTATGTATGCAATTAACCGGGGGACTGGTTTTACACAGGCTTTGTTTATGAACTGCGACCACAGTCTGCTGACCTATTCTTTCTATAAGGAGCCGGGGTGTATCCTGAAGCTGTTTCAGATCCGTCTTCGGGAAATTATGAAGATTAACGCGGTTCCGGCGCTGATTATCGGCGGCGGGCTGGCTCTGGTACTCTTCGTATCGGGCGGGGCCGTAAGATGGCTGGATTATGGAGTGCTGGTGATTTCTGTGCTGAGTATGAGCTTATTTTTCTCGGTGCATTATCTGGTTATCTATTATCTTCTGCAGCCCTATAACGCGGGAACGGAAATCAAGAGCGGGATGTACCGGGTGGTAATGAGCGTTACCTATTTCTGCTGTTTCTATATGATGAAGCTTCGGATGCCGGTGATAGCGTTCGGCAGTATGATGATTGCATTTTGTGTGATATATTGTATTGCAGCCTGTGTTCTGGTGTACCGGCTGGCGCCGAAGACTTTTCGGCTGCGGACGTAGTTTTGGTGTAGAAGTATACTGAGTGTTTGGAAAATATAAGTCCAGCTAAGAAATGTCAATAGGTAAAATGAAAAATGTTAAAAAAGT
>CAOKJI010000245.1 GCA_948468495.1 uncultured Dorea sp.
CAGTCTATCACATATGTATGCTCTGTTTCCTCCGCAAACTGTCTCATTTCCTGATTATTGGAATCCTCCCATTCTTCATGAGGAGCTCTAATCGTAACTAAAAACAGCGGTTTTTCTCTTCCCATCTTCTCCCTCAGCGCGGGAAGCGTGTCATAAAGAGGCCCGTTAGAACCCAGTGCAAAGATTACGCCGTCTCCGTTCCATCCATTTTCCTGAACATAGGAATCATATATGTCAATGCTTTCTACTGCGTTTCTCCCAATCTCCGTATCGCTGATGCTATCCGAGAAGGTTTCATAATAAACATCTGTCACATCCAGCGCTATGGAATCTCCAATCAGTAAAAGCTTCAAATTTGCAAGCAGTTCCTCCTCCGTCAGATTCTTTTTCTCTTTCTTAGCTCCCGCCCCGGAAGAACCATTCTCTCCATGTTTTAACTGGGCAGTCTTCTGACTGGTAAGTTCATATGCATTTTCTGCATTCTTCTTCATCTTATCAACATTTCCAAGGGCCCTCTCCCGCGGCACATAAGCTACGCACAGCATGGCGCCAATTCCAATCAGCAAAGCGCCAGACGCCACTTCGGCATTCCTCCATATTGTCCGAATTTGCTTTTTCCGCTCCCGGCCTGTCTTTGGATGACTTCTCATAATTGCAATATTGTGTCCGATAGCCCCATGGCGGATAGGCGTCTCTATAAAGCGATAGGACAGCGCAGCGCAGACGCCTGTCAGCAGAACTTCAATCATCATCATCCACCAGGCTGCTTTTCTCCCGCCGCTGATTAAAAGCATAACCGGATAATGCCACAGATAGATTCCATACGACCGTTCTCCAATCCAAACAAGCGGGCTGAGGCTGAAAAGTTTATTCAAAACGCCGTTATGATTCAAAACAGCATAAATCATCAGAGCCGCAAGCAACGACGCAATCCCCTGTCCTCCTTTATACAGAAAAACCGCATATCCATCCACCGCCGCCATCATGCCGAGAAGCACGATAAGCGATATCACTCCTGCGATATCACGTAATATCTCCGGCAGCCGCTTCTCTATACCGCCTACGCTCTCTATTTGCGCCAGCAATCCTCCAAATAATAATGAAAATGCTCTTGTATCCGTACCATAATACACTCTGCTTGGGTCCTTTGCCGGGTCAAAGAGAAACCACATCAATCCAAGCGAAGCCGCTGCTAATGCAATCGTCACCCCCGCTAACCAGGCTTTTCTCTTCTTAAATCTGCCAATAACCAGCAGCAATACCGGATATACCAGATAAAATTGCGCTTCAATTGCCAGCGACCAGCAGTGAGTCAGCGGCGACGGCGCGCCTGCATTTTCAAAATAAGAAACCTGATTCAATATCTGATGCCAATTATTATAGAAGAAAATAGTCGGCCAGAGATCCTCGCAAGTCTTTGTAAATAACACTCTGTCAAATACAGCGCTCGCAAATATCAGCGCTATTATCATCGTCAGAACAGCCGGTAATAGCCTCCGGATACGCTTTACCCAGAAATTCTTCAGATTAACCGTACCTGTACTCTCTATTTCCGTTATCAGGATACGGGTAATCAGAAATCCCGATATCACAAAAAATACCGTAACGCCAAGCAGACCGCATCTGGCAAAAGGCAGCTTCAAATGATATGCCAGCACCATCAGTACCGCAACCGCCCTTAACCCGTCAATCCCCCTTATATAATTAGAACCCGTTTTTTCCATTCGTATCTATACACTCCATGCCGCCGAAACTTCCCCGGCAGTATATTTAACCATTGACAAACTTTTAAAATTCTTACCTAATCATAACACCCCCTTTCGGCAGACCGCAATATTTTCTTTCCTCTTTTTATAATTTTATCCATATGGCGGGGCGGACGGCATAGTTATCGCTGTTTACCTTTTCCTGCATAACGATTGCTCCATGGACAGAGACAGCGCAAGGACAGTGTCTTTCTCCCTCATAGCCCCGGCCGCCGGCGCACAGCCACCATCCGCATGCATCATTGTATAACTTTACATTGGTGTGCTCCTTCGTATATTCTGTGGGATAGCAGAGCCTGGCAGGATCCGATTCCTCACCATAGGTATCATTGATATACTGATAAACCTCTGTATAACTGAGCAGAAATACATAGTCCTGCGTCTCCCGCTCCAGTCTGCCATAATCATTTCCCGGAACGCGCGTATTATACTTTGGAAATCCCTTCGACTCTGACAATAAGATTCTTTCCTGTTCCTCCTCTGTAAAAGCCTCTTCATAAAAATCCTGATTCAGCCACTGACGCAAGGTACAGTCCTCCCATTTGATATCAAGTGAAAAATCTTCATGATACGGCTTTGCATCCAGTCCGTATTCACTTAGCAGCAGCGCCTTTCCGCTTTCATCGTCGGCGTCAATCACGCGCCACTCAATTTCTTCGCCCTGGTAAGTTCCAAACTTAATATGCTCTCCGAGCATTTCAGAGGCGCGGCCGCCGCCAGTCCCCTGACCGCATCCGGGAAGCGCCAGACATACCAGCACAACTGCCATAGTAGTCACAGATAACAAATAACTCTTTTTTCTCATAGTTTACCTCCTCGTATCATTCTCCCAACAATCTTACAAAATCCATTCTCATATAGTACCAAACTATTTCATCTCTTCCGTCTCGCCATGGATATGCCACAAATCCATTCCCGCATCTCCAAATGTGCATACATAATACTCGCCATCCTGCGTCTTGCACACCGGTAACAGGCCATTGAATGCATAGCCTTTCGTTACAGCAGTTGAAAGCCTTCTAATCTGCGTAATCTCTCCGTCCTGATATTCATAAATACCGGCTCTTGTTACACATACCACCGTATCATTCCATACAGCCATAGGCGGCAGAACGCCATCCGTATTTTTCTCATACATCATCCGCACAAATTCCTGTAGTCCTTCCTCCGGCTCCTGTTCTTTCAGCGTTTCTGCATCAATGCAACTATAAATTCCGTCCCCATACAGAAGAAACTGCTCCCTGGTTTTCAGCCATCCCTCCCTGCCCGCATTATACGGCAGGCTTTTTACGACTTTCTCTGTATTCGTATCATACAGCAGGCAGTCCTCTGTCCCAAACAGAGCAATCATGTGATCGTTCACATAGTTCATATTCCACAAAGCATCCGGATATCCTAACCTTGCATACACCTCATCCATGTCATACTCTTTATAGGAATCTGCTGTAATCTGATATACCCGGTTCACGTATCCATCCTCCGCTTCGTTATTCTTTTCCTCCACAAGTACAAGCGCCTCAAGTCCGGCTTCTCCCTCTCTGAGATCGCCGGCAAACAAGTCAAGTTCTCCCTCTAACTCATCCGGCAGACACAGTACTTCTTCCCATGTATCCCCTTTGTCCGTACTTTTCCACGCTATGACTTGATGCTCTGTCAATGAACCCTTATAATCATTATCCGTAAGAACATACAGCTCGCCAGAATCGCCTGCCAGTAAATCATAGTAATAAGACTCTCCCACATCTACCGTCCCGATTCCCTCCAGATATGACTCCTCTTTCTTCGACTCAATGATAATTTTGTGGATAAGAATACCCGCAAATACGGTAATAGAAGAAGCCATTACAAGAGCTGCGGCAACCATGGCTGCGCTTATCGTTCTCTTTGCTCCTCTCACATATGACGCTCTTTTCCGGGTACCAGCCTTCAAAATATCCTCCAAGATTGCCTGATCAGCCTCATCTGATAATGTTACCCGATTCATCTGCTCACAATACTTCTTTCTATATTCATCTATCATGACAATTCTCCTTCCAGCTTACTTTTCAAATGCTTCCGGGCCCGCTCCATCCGGGTTCTTACTGCCGAAGCAGTAATTTTTAGAATCCCGGCGATTTCTTCCGTTGCATATCCCTCATAATAGTAAAGGTAGATTACCGCTCGTTCTTTTACAGACAATGACATAACTGCCTCTAATATATCCGGCGCTCCTGTATCCTCCTGAGGAATACATTCCAATAATTCTTCATTTTTGTGGCGGCTCCAAAATTTCAGCCGGTTCTTACATTCATTCGCTGTCACAGTCAAAAGCCATGCCCGCTCTTTTCCCGGTAAAATGGAAATCTTATGCTCTATCATCCTTATAAACACATCATGGCAGACGTCTTCCGCTTCAGCCTGTGAATGCAGATATGTCAGCGCCAGCCGGTAGACTGAGTTCTTATTGTCATTGTAGACTTGCGTAATATCCAACTTGCTAACCTTCTTTCTAGAGTACTCGTATATATAACAACTCAAAAGGTCTTTTTGTCTCATAATTTTAAAGAATTTTCTCCAAATATAAAAATAGCGCAATCCCTTGAAAACAAAGAATTACGCTATTTCTTACACCTGAGCGTGCGGGGATTCGAACCCAGACAATTAACAAAAACACCGCATAGA
>CAOKJI010000246.1 GCA_948468495.1 uncultured Dorea sp.
CTGTAACCATGGATGTTACGAAAGCGATTAATGATATCAAAGCAGGTAAGATTGAGTACAGACTTGACAAGACCAATATTATCCACGTTCCGATTGGAAAGGTATCCTTTACAGAGGAACAGCTTGCAGACAACTTCCAGACGCTTATTGAAGCAATTATCAAGGCCAGACCGGCGGCAGTTAAGGGTCAGTTCCTTAAGAGCGTGACGCTTACTTCTACCATGGGTCCTGGTGTGAAGATTAATCCAGCGAAGCTGGCTTAATTACAGAGAATAAAAGGAACTATCCGTAGTATATTCCGGATAGTTCCTTTTTTACTATATTGAAAACTTTGCTCCCTATCTGTCTGAATGGTGTATGATATACGGGCAGATGGAAAACGGCGCGAATTTTAGTATAAATTACAGGCTGCCTTCAACAAATTCCCGCATTCCCTGGAAAATGAGGTAGACGGAAGTTGCCCCGGCATCCTGATGTCCGATAGCGCGTTCCAGAAGCGATTTGGCCCGCCCGAATTTGGCGGTATAATTTTTGGTATTTTCCATTCCCTGTTTTGCAGCGGACTCTGCAGCAAGGAGCATAGGAAGCAGCCCCAGACTGCTGGTTTCTTTCATGGCTTCTACGGCCGGAGCAAGGGCGTCTACCATGGTTTTGTCTCCAGGCTGGGCGTGTCCCCGCTCCTGAATTGCAGTCAGGCTTTGTCCTTCCATTGCGGCAAGTTCCGCTGCTGTGATGGAAAACCGGGATTCTTTACCCTTGGCGCCCGCTAGATAGAGACTTCCAAATATAACGCCGGAGGCGCCGCCCATACTCATCAGCATAGCCTGTCCCGCTGCTTCAAAGATTTCATAAACATTCTTGCAATCTGTCATTTTTGCGAGTTTATTCTTGGCCTTCTGCATGCCGCCGGCCATTCCGATTCCATGATCCCCGTCTCCGATAGCGCTGTCGATTTCTGTTAAGTATGGCTTTTGCCCAATTACCTTGTCGGCGATATAAATCAGCATATTTCTAGCGTCCTCAGCGTTGAGTTCTTCTAAAACGCCGGGTTTGCTGCGTATGATTTCTATGGAAGAAGTCTCTGCTCCGCCGAATTCCGGTTCCGGTTCGTCTTCGGTATATGCTGCCGGGGTCGAGACGCCTGTAAAACTGCCTTTTGAATAGTAGGGGGAATGGCAGGGCATATCATAATATCGGATGAGTTCGTCATCCAAACGAAGGATGGTAATGGAAAAACCGCCCATTTCCATGCAGGTGCAGCAGGTTTTAATTTCAGAATCATAAACAATAATCTGGTCGTGTTTGAGTAATTTGTATAAGTCATAATATACAATATTTAACTCAATCATCGGCGTGGAGCCGAGACCGTTCACAAGTACGGCGATTCTGTCGCCGGCCGTTAGACGCATTTCCTTTTTGATTTCTGCATACATTCGTTCTACCATCTTATCGGCGGTCATCATTTTGGTCCTCTCGATTCCGGGTTCTCCATGGAGCCCCATGCCAAATTCCATCTCGTCCTCTGCCAGAGTAAAGGTAGGCTTATCATTTCCCGGGAGCGTGCCGGGGGCGGTGGCAACGCCGACTGTGTTGACGTTGTCTCTTGCTTTTTCGGTAATTCTTACTACTTCTTCAAAATCAAGACCGGCATCGCAGGCGGCTCCGGCGATTTTGATGACAAAGATATCTCCGGCAATGCCGCGGCGGTCGGAAATCCTCTCTTTAGGAGCAGAAAGGAAATCGTCCCAAACGCGGACATGGGCGGTTTTGATTCCGTCGGCCTGACATAATTCTTCTGCCATGTCGAAATTCAGATTATCCCCTGCATAGCATCCATAAACAAATAGTACGCCCTTTCCCTGGTCTACGGATTTGGCAGTCTCGTAAATCAGTTCTGGATTTGGAGACGCGCAGATATTTCCGCAGGCAACGGCGTCTGCAAGTCCGGCGCCGCAATATCCGATGAAAAGAGGCTCGTGTCCGCTTCCGCCGCCTATTACAAGAGCAGTCTTATTTTGTCTGGCGTTCCGGCAGCGGATTGCGGTATATGTTCCGACTTTTTGATAGTATTTTTTATAAGCGGCAAGATAACCTGCCAGACTCTCTTCCACTGTGTTCTCTACGCTAGGATTTAATATTTTTTTGATTGCCATCGTTTGAATTCCTCCTTTTTTAAATGAAATGCTTAAGCAATGCCGCCGCTGCATGCGTCGATTGCATCCTGAATGAGTTTGGCGAAGCTGTCTACCTGAAATGCGGTTCTGGTTGTAAACAGGCCGTTGATATCCGGCTGTGCGATAAGCTTTGTTCCGTTCTGCGGGTTTACGCTTCCGCCGTAGAGAAGAGGAATGTTATTTCCACTGCCTCCGAACAGCTCTATTAGACATTTGCGGATTTCATGGTGGATATTCTGGGCATATTCGACTGGGGCGGGCGTTCCGTTTGTTCCAATGGACCAGACGGGTTCGTATGCAATCCAGACTTTTTCTTCGGCCTGCCTGGGTGTGACGCCGTGAAGGCCGATTTTAAGCTGCGTCCGGATGGTGTCGATTCCAACGCCGAATTCTTTCTCTTCTTTTGTCTCGCCGACTGCAAGCAGTGTGGTAAATCCGTATTCCAGCGCTTTTAATACCTTTTTGTTTTCTGTTTCGTTGGTTTCGCCGAAGCAGTGCCTTCTCTCGGAATGACCGATCATGACTAAATCTACGCCAAGTTCTTTCAGCATTTCAGGGGAAATTTCTCCTGTAAATTGTCCCTCCGCTTCCCAGCACATGTTTTGGGCGCCAAGCATGAACTTATCCCGGACGCTGGATTTGCTGGCGCTTTCTAAAGAAGTGAAGGAGGGAATAAAAAAGAATTGAATCTGCCCGCGGTCAATGTCTTTTGTTGCGTCAGTAATTGCTTGTAAGTATGTTTCGGTTGCATGAATATTCTTGTACATCTTGAAATTGCTTCCGAAATATAATTTTTTCTTCATGTAATAGGACCTCCTGATTTGGTAATTTATACTTTTATTTTACGGAGAAGAGAGAGTCTTGTAAAAGGTCCATAAGTTCTTATTTTGCATAATTTGGTAAAATGGTGACGGAAATAGAACTTTATTGTTTAAAAGACTAATGATAAGATATTTTTAGCAGTGCAGATTATATTTGAGGAAGGATTGTATGGATTTAATATTGATTCAGATTGTGAAGGAGCTGTTGGAGCTGTACGATTCGATTACGACAGAGGAACTGGCAGAAAGAATTGGAATTTCGCTGAGCAGCGTCCGGCATCGGATGAATGAGGTCCGGGAACTGTTTGGAAAGTGTGGCATTGCAGTCATAAGTATTTCCAAAAAGGGGATTAAGATAGAGGCGTCAACCGTTCAGCGCAATAATATGTACAATTTTATCCAGGGGCTTGCATACAGCACTTCTGAAACGAAAGAATATCGGAAGGACTATATTTTAAAAACGCTGTTCGAGTACAGCGATAATTATACGCTGCAATTATTTGCTGAGGAACTGTATGTAAGCAAGAAAGTAATTTCAAATGATTTAAAAGAAGTAAAGGGCTTTTTGGCGAAATATAATGTGAATTTGGTGATTAAGCGGAACAGCGGGGTTAGAATGGAGGGAAATGAATTTGGCGTTCGTCAGGCTATGATTTCACACTATAATTCGCTCTGGTGGTATAAGAAGTATGATGAGAAGCCTCTGAATGTAGACTGCAGGATTAGCAGGCGGGCATGGACCTATATGAAGAAGATGTATGGCGATGAGAATGTTCTTGATGCACAGAGGATTCTTTTGGACGCAGAGGAGGAATTGGGAGTAATCTGGACAGATATTGCATTTTCGAGGCTGCTGGAATATGTTGTGATTTCCAAACGGCGTATTCAGAAGAACTGGACCATCGAGAATGAGAAAGTGCATGAATTGATTCGGGTAGACGCGGCTTATTATCAGGCGTCGGAGAAGGCGCTGAATCAAATATCTGCAAAAAAGGTGTCGATGTTGGAAATCAAATATCTGGCCGCAAGGATTTATGTGGCGGAGACGATTTGTTCCAGACAGACGGAAGGCAGTCAGGATTATCAGGAGAGTGTAAAATTATATTTGAAGAAAATTGGCGAGGCCTTTCGTTACAGCGGGTTGGAAAACAATATGGAGCTGGTCAGAGAGGTTTGCGAGATGCTCTTGATTATCCGGTATAAAGTTAATTATGATATTGTTGACTGGAATGATTCAAACCGGGAGGTTAAAAAGAATATCAGCGAATTGTACGGCGTCTGTCTGATGTATATGAATATTCTGGGGGAGAACGGCCGCCTGTCTTTTGAACAGGACGATGTTGCCAAAATTACGATATTAATACATAATTATATGCGGGAGAACAGAAAGGAAGCGGTATT
>CAOKJI010000247.1 GCA_948468495.1 uncultured Dorea sp.
CTCTGGCTCTAAATCCAATCATACAATATATAATCAGTACAATACCTAATATCAGAATCCCATATTCCAAGGCAATCTTGATATAGGAACAATCCAAAAAGAAATAATTCGCTGATTCCTTTGTTGTTCCCCCATTCCCAATCATAGGTATATCCCTTCCGAACAATGAAAATCCGAATAAATCAATACCTTTTTTTCCAAATACAAGCCGGGAATTAATTGCCCGGTTTAAAAAGCTCAGAACTTTGTTTTCCGAAGAATACATCATTGTGGTTATTATCATAAACCCACCGCATATTACTGCAGACATAGCCAGAAGACCCGACCATATTTCATTCATTCTGTAACTCTGCTCTCTTTTTTCAGCATTATGGCTTCTAAACTTTTGATAACAAAATACTGCTGCGGCCAACAATATACATGCCGTATTTACTCTTGCGTCACAGAATACATATACTCCAATACCGGCAAGTATCATACCGGCAATCTCAAAATATTTGATCTTCTCTCTGCGCAAATATCCATAACCCAAAATCCCATAAAAAACATGCGCGGAAAAATCTGTTGGATAAATAACTCCAAAGGATATCCTTGGTCTTCTTCCCGCCTGATGATAAATAAGATTTTCCGTAAACCCTGTCATTGATGCCGCTATCGTAATTACCAATAATCCAACAACTGTAATCTCGTATACTTTAATTATTTTCCTGAAAGAAATGCCACGACTTCCGATGAGTAAAAGTAAAATATCCCATATAATCTGCTTTCCCGTTCTCTGCCAGACCATCATAAACACGATTGCAATACACGCTGCAACAATCACTTCTTTCAAATCATAATCATCCAAAAAGGCAATTCGGATAAAAATAATAACAATCAGAATTACATGCAAATCACTTTCAAAATTATCCGGCCATTCTATAATAAATGTCGTCGTACACAAAAAAGCATAACCTATAAAAAATGCAAAAACAATTAAATAGAGATTTTCAAATATTTTATTGAGGTTTTCTTTTGTAACTGTAAATCTATTCATGTTTCCCCTCTGCCATCAAGTAGACCCCTTCCCTGTCACAACAACCTTCACTGTTTCAAACAGTATCCGAAGATCCATCCCGATGTTCCACTCTGCAATATATTTCTTATCCAGCCGTACCACTTCTTCAAAATCCACAATATCGCTTCTTCCGCTCACTTGCCACATTCCGGTTAATCCCGGTTTTGCCGCCAGTCTCGCCTTATGGTGCGCTTCATACTGTTCATATTCATCCACTGTCGGAGGCCTCGTGCCTACCAGGCTCATATCTCCTTTCAACACGTTAAAGAACTGCGGAAATTCATCCAGGGACGTCTTTCGGATAAATTTCCCAATTGGAATAATTCTTGGGTCATTATCCATTTTAAACATGAGTCCCTGCATCTTATTCTGCTCCATCAGTTCCTTTTTCCTCTCTTCCGCATCCGGGTACATGGAACGGAATTTATAAATCCTGAACCTGCGTCCGTTACGTCCTACCCTCTCCTGTGAAAAGAAGATCGGGCCGGGACTCTGAATAAAAATAACCGGTCCCAAAATGATTGTGAGTATTACGGTAAATAGTACTCCCACAATACCGCCTGCAATGTCCATTATCCGCTTTATCAGAAGCTGCCTTGGCTCTGCAATCCGGATACTGGATGTTATCACCACATAATCTGAAAATGTCTCTACAATCGCATTTTTATTATCCAGACCAATTCCTCCCATATTTAAATGCGTCGTAATCCCCATTTCCGTACAAATATCTATCATCTCTCTTCGCCAGTCCATTGCCTCCGGTAAATCGATAAATACTTCGTCCACCACCTGCTCTTGCAGATACATGAATGCATCTCTGTAATCTGCCACTACCGGAACGCCGCGGAACAAAATACCCCCCCCCGGGTTTTCCCGGTCTGCCAAAATAACGCCCTGAATATAAAAACCGGTATACTGACGTTTTCCAATAACCGAAATCACTTCTTCTGCTCTATCCATCGTAGTAACAATAACCAAGGAAAGCAAATATTTCTCATCTTTCATTCTTTGTCTTAAAACCTGTTTCCAGCAAATACGCTCCAGATAAATCAGCGCAACTCCCAAGACCCAGAGATAGAGGAATACCGCTCTCGAAAAAACGCGGGAAGTCTTTGCAATAAACAAATATGTAAACGCAAACATCATCACCGCCGAAACAAGCAGCACAGTCTTCTTAAATTCTTCAAAATATCCTCTGCGCAATATATTCTTATAAGATTCCATAAAAAAACCGATACAAATCTGAAGCAGCGCGAGAATCATTCCCAAATTCCGATACCTGGAATCTGTATACGGAAAATAGGAACCATGCCGCAGACCAAAAGCTATCATATATGCAATTTGAAGGCAAATGATATCCAACAAAATAAAATCAAAATGTTTTTGCCAAATACTCTTTTTCTTCTGGTACATCTTACACCTCAAACAGAAAATATTTGAAATAATTACTTCTTTTTCTTAAGTAATTTCAATCCTGGTTCCGCCACGCTGATTACGAACGGTTCTCTGAACGCTAACAACGCCACACCATATACTCCGAAAAATAGGATTGCTGATAATAATAGTGTCACGAATACACCGAAATCCGTTAAGTTCCGGAATAGTAAACCTGCCGCCAGCGCGTATAAGATTCCTGCTCCGATTTTCCACAACTGTACTCCTGCCAGCATTTCCCTTAACTGATCTTTCAAAAAGTAAATCTGTATCAACAGAACCAGTACTTCTGCCAGCAGCGTAGAAAACGCAGCCCCTGCCGCTCCAAATCTGGGAATCAGAATCAGGTTCAGTACGAAATCAAGCACAGCCCCCGCCGCTACAGAATATACTACCTTCTTCTCTTCGCCAAGCGGCGTAAGAACCTGTATTCCTGTGATATTCGACAGTCCAATCAACAGTACCGTCGGCATCAGAATCAGCATAGGATATATGGCCGGAAGAAACGCCTCTCCCGCAAGAAACAGAATAGACTCCTTCGCATAAATCATGAAATATACCATTACTGCAGTCGCCGCCACAAATACGAAGCTAAATGCCTTTGATATCATACGGTAGAAAGCTTCTTTGTTCTCTTTCTGCACATAATAAGATAATCTCGGCAGCAGTACCGTTCCCAGAGAAGTCACGCAGGTCACCAGCACTGTCTTTACCTTAATACCAGCATTATAATATCCAACTTCCGTATCACCTTTCATAAAGCCCAGCATTACCACATCCAGATTCAGGTAGACGCTTGTGGCTGCCGACAACAGGAAAAACATAAATGTCGCTTTAAAATGCTGTCTGAGATTATACTTTTCTATCTTTCGGAAAGTCACAAACTTTCTTAATCTGACAAAATTCAAAACATATGAGCCAAAGCTTCCTATTACATAGACCAAACCATACACAATATAATCGTCCGGATTCTTTACAAAGACAAACATCAGAACCAGTCCAATTAGCTTGAATACAATTGCACAGGTCGTAATATAAGAATACTGCTCCAGCGCGTTATAAAACCACTGTACTCCAATTGACGTAAGTCCGATACTAAGACTCACTACAAGCAGTAACTCTCTCTGCGCCGCAAATTTCGGCACAACAAACAGCAATACAAAAAATACAACATAGGTGATTACCGTCGTAATCGCGCTAATCAGAAGAAGTTCCTGGACCGTCTGCGATAATTTTTCCTTATCGTCCCTTACTCTGGCACAGGCCCTCACACCGTAAGTCGGTAATCCCAGCGTTGCAAACATGGTAAAATAAGAAATCACAGAGATTGCAAATGCTGTTTTCCCGCTTCCGTCTACCAAGAGCACTCTCGATATATACGGGAATGTAATCAGGGGAAACAATACAGACGAAACCGTCAATATTGCATTCATAATAAAGTTAAACTTTACAGAATGGATTTTCAACTCCTACTCACCCTCATTCTTAATTTGCTCATTGTCGTCCAAAACCAATAATTTCTAAACCGGCTCTTCCTTAACTCATGAAGCATTCTGCTCTTTCTGTCAGACAGTTTGTATATCATCGGACTTTTTTCCCTGACTTCCTGATCAAACTCTGCAAACTGCCGACGGATTTCCTTATTCTTATATGGGAAGCTTGCGTAAATTCCCGCCTGATCCCCTACCATAATTGCCGCCTGATTCCGCAGATATCTTGCCTTTTCTTTGCTCAGCGACAGGGGTTCTTCCCCCAGTTTACCCACCGTATTCTTTTCTCTTAATTGTCTCTTGAGCGCGGCGCTGTATCCTTCTGAAAAGTCTATCAGCCGCTTTGTCACTTTCACATGGTCGGCAAGATGATTCTGAAAGCCCTTCATACTGACGCTCTGTGTCGCAA
>CAOKJI010000248.1 GCA_948468495.1 uncultured Dorea sp.
CAGCCCGGCGGCACCAAACGCACGATAGAGTTCCAAAAAGGCTTCCGTTCTCTTAATCTGACCTGCAGTCTGCGCCATCGCTGTGCGCATGCAAGCTTCATATTCCTGTGTTTTCCTAAATTCCAGGATTTCGGAAGCCACATCAAATATAAGTGCATGGACATTTTGGGCTCTGGCAAGCCTGAGGATTTCCGGCCAGTCAACAGGGGGGATTAATTGAAATTCCTGGTTTTCATTTACTGCTTTTCCAAGCAGAGATAGAAAATTTTGTTTTTGATTGTCCATTGGCTTAATTCGCTCCGTGCTGCTTGCTGATTTCATACTTCCTCCATATCAGCATAATCTTCTGTCAGGCTATTTATCTGGTATCTTCAATCTCGCGTTCCACTTTTTATAGAAAATTTTCAAAATAATCCTTTCCCTTCCTGATGTTTCATCATCCGCGCCGGGTTTCCAATAGCAACCATTTTTTCCGGCACATCCTTATATACCGCTGCCCCCATCGCCAAAACAGCTTCCTTACCTACACTAATCCGATCCCTTATCATTGCGCCTGGCCCTACATAACTTTTTTCTTCCAATACACAATGTCCTCCAATAAATGAACTTACAGAAACCACACTATGCATTCCCAGCTTTGTATCATGACCAACAACAGCCCCAATATACACTAAAGTATTATTTCCTATTTTGACATGTGCATCAATGAATACATTAGGTGCAATCATACATCCTTCTCCGATGCTTGCCCCCTCACAAACTAATGCTGATTTATCTATATATGTATAGAATGAATATCCTTTTTCGCGTATTTTGCTAAACAACTTTTCTCTTGTTGAAGGCTCTCCCTGAGAAATTATGAATTGTACTTCTGTCTGTGAAAATTTCTCTGTCACCTGTTGAAATGTATATACTTTCCTACCTTCCCATTCAGAAATTCCAATTATATCATCTACATAAATAATATCGCTCCACTCGTGTTCTTCTTTATTGCGCCTGAGCGCAAGATTCATAAATGTCCTGCCGCTCCCTCCTGCGCCATATATTGCAAAAATCATCTTCATTCTCCTTTCTTATATTTCAAAATTCATCCATTATCTTCTGAATTTCAGTATCTCCGACTTCTTTTATTTCTTTATTAGCTATGCGGTACACTCTGTCACACATATTAAGTACACTCGGCCTATGTGTAGTCAATATACAAGTCCGCTGTCTCCAACCTTTCATTAAACTTGCCAGAACACGGCGTTCTGTCGCTACATCTAACGCTGATGTAGCTTCATCTAACAATAAGATAGGAGTGCGGCACATCAGCGCTCTTGCAATTGCGAGCCTTTGATTTTGTCCTTCCGAAAATCCAAGACCGCTTTCGCCAATTTTCTGATGTATCCCTTCCGGCAGAAGTTCCACAAATTCGTATGCACATGCCTCTTTTAATGCCTGAATAATTTCCTCATCTGTGGCATCTGGCTTCAACATCCGCAAGTTATCAGCAATGGTTCCATTCAGCATAGTATTTCCCTGCGGTACATACGCCATCAACTTACGTGAAGCCGTTGTTATCGGCATAGTCCCTCCATTTGTAACAAACACACATTCGCCTTCAGCCTTGACAATGCCAAGCAAAATACGCAGCATCGTTGTTTTCCCTTCCCCTGAGGGTCCCACAAAAGCAACAATCTCACCTGAATTCACATAACAAGATACATTTTCAAACACTTTTTTACCATTTTTATAATGGAAGCTCATCCCTTTTATCGACAAGGAAATTCTTTCGTCATTTTCTTGCCCATTCAGCTTCTTATAATCATCAGCCCCCTCAATCACCTCTTCCTGTAGCTCCAAAAGTATCCTCACACGTTCCGAAGAAGATATCGTCCCAATCGCGGCCGGAATGAGCTGTATCAGAGACTTGAAATTAGTCGCAACATTCAATGCCATCGCAATCAGCAAAGTCATTGTGCCGAGCGAAATAATCCCCAAATATACATGATAAAGCACCCATGCAAGACAGACAAGCGCCGCCACCTGACCACTGATATACATGACACTCCAAGAGGCTATCGCATATTTGTTCGCTTCTAAATCAATCTGCTGCCGTTCATTCTGCTTTTTCTGCATCTTTTCGTCAAAAAGCGATATTAAACCAAAACCTTTGATAGATTGTAAATGCTGGAAAGCCTCCTTATACAAACCCATGATGTCACTAGACATTTCCCTTTGTTTTTGAGTGTTCACATACAGTTTTCCAAGAAAAAATCTGGAACTTATCAGTATTATAGGCGCTACTAATACAATCACAAAAATCATTGTGTAATCATAGTATACTATGATTACAATCGAAATCAAAAGTTGTAATCCAATGGCAAGCAATGAGGGAATCCATCCTACTGTACTCTCTGATATTGTTCCAATATCTTCCTGCATTCTCGCCATAAGGTCACCACTATGATGCTCTATGATGGTTTCCCAGTCCGCACATAATATCTTCCGAAATGTTTTTATTGACAGCCTTTTTTTTACTACAGAATTTACTTTTGCTGAAATCCTCTGGCTCAGCATCGAAAGTCCTACATTCATGCTTCCGGCCACAACATAGTAAGCTGCAACAAACGCCACTCCGGACCATGTCCCTGCAACTAAGCTATCTACAAGGCGCTTACTCTGCAATGAAAAACTTAATGATATTCCCGATGACACTAAAATAAGCAATGTATAAAATATAATTTGCCATCGATATTCTGCTAGGGTATTATAAATCCAAAAGAATTCTGATACAGCCTTTTTCAGAAATCCTTCTCTTATCTTAGACACTATTTTCTTTACTTTTGTCATTCCTGCTTTCTCCAACTTAATCTCTAATCAAGATGTGCAAACGACTATTGCAGCAAAATATCACTTATTCGATCCACCTCATCTTCAGACAAACCGTCATACAATGGTAGCGTCAAAACACGCTCCGCCACATACTCAGCAACCGGTGTGCGTACTTCTTGAAATAGGTGTTTGTAACATGGAAAATCTTTCGTAAGCGGATAAAAATATCTTCTGGCATGAATTCCATTCTTAGCCAATCTCTCATATACTGAGTCACGATTTTCCCCGAATATGTCTTCCTTAATAAGAATCGGAAAATATGCATAATTTTCCTGTACCCCCTCCTGGCTTGGTAAAAGGACAATCCCATCTCGATTTTTCAATCTTTCGCGGTATCTCTCCACTACTCTTTTTCTTCCGGTGAGAATCTCATCCAGATATTCCATATTGCATAGCCCCATTGCAGCATGAAATTCACTCATCTTAGCATTTCCGCCCACTGCGCATACCATATCTTCACCCATGAAGCCGAAGTTCTTAATCTGATACATTTTTACACCATCTTCAAAACTACGAAATGTTATTGCCCCTCCTTCTATCGAATGAAATGGCTTTGTCGCATGAAAGCTGAAAATAGAGGCATCTCCAAAATTCCCGATTCCCTGTCCTTTCACTGTGACACCGAATGCATGCGCTGCATCATAAATCACTTTCAAATGATGCCTGTCCGCTATCTCCTGAATTTTTTTCACGCTACAAACCTGTCCATAGACGTGAACCGGTAGAATCGCACTGGTTTTCTCCGTAACCAACTCTTCTATTTTATCTACATCGATTGTGTAATTTTCTTTACAGATATCGCAAAATACCGGAGCCAATTGATTCCTCACAATCGCATGAGTAGTTGAAGCAAACGTAAAAGGAGTCGTAATCACTTCCCCTGTAAGCCCATATGCCTGCAGAGCTGTCTCCAATGACAAATGTCCATTGGCAAAAGCAAGACAGTATGGCACACGCAAATACTGTGTCAGTTTTCTCTCAAATTCCTGATGTAATGAACCCATATTGGTCAATCTATGTGATTCCCAGATACTTCTTATCCGGTCTATGTACTCTTCCATAGGAGGCAGAAAAGCTTTTGTAACATATATATCTTCCATATTACCTACCTCACACTTGGTTTTCTGACGCGGTCTTCCTGTATTTTTTTCAAAAAGGAAACACGATGAGGTTCTGCTAAAATCATTAGTATCCCCTGAAGCCATAGCCACTTTCTTCTCTTTGACCAGCTGCGCGCTCTTCTTGATTCACGGAACAACCTCACTTTCTCATTTACCATGGAAATAGGTGAACCCAGTTTTCCAGCCAACCGTTCCAATCCCAGTGCCATCATGAAAAAATATAAATAATTTTGTTTGGACTCCACTTCATGTGCAGAGGACCAGTTACTGCCATTCTCTTCTATATAATAGTGATAAGTGCTCATCACTTCCGGCAAAACCAGTATTTTCCCGTATTGCAACATCAAAAGCACGGCAATTCTATCCATCGGCATCCATAAGAACC
>CAOKJI010000249.1 GCA_948468495.1 uncultured Dorea sp.
TTTTGTATTGCGGGAATACAGCGTCAATGGGAATCAGAAGTCTGTCAAGTTCCCCTCTTTCCATGCTTTCCTGGATGGATTCCAGCTTATGGCTTGCCCCGATTTCAAAGACTCCGGAGCGAATCCGGCATAGTTCTTCCATGCAGCCTCCGGTTCCCAGCCTTTCCCCTATATCATGGCAGAGTGTGCGGATATAGGTTCCCTTTGAACAGGACACCTCAAACTCAATCCTTGGAAGCTCCATCTGTATAATCCGAATGTCATAGATTTCCACAGTTCTTGCTTTGCGCTCGATAGTCTTTCCTTCTCTGGCCAGCTCATAGAGTTTCTTTCCATTCACCTTAAGCGCGGAATACATCGGCGGGATCTGCGCATAAGTACCGATAAATCCCTGGATTGCTTCTGCCGCCTCCGTCTCAGACACACCCTCCGTATCCGACTGTCTCAGTACAGTCCCCGTAATATCCTGCGTATCTGTAACCGTCCCCAAAAGCAAAACCGCCCGATACGCCTTATCCTTCTCTGTCAGAAATTCGCTTACTTTCGTCGCCCTGCCAAGGCAGACCGGAAGCACTCCTTCTGCGTCCGGGTCCAGCGTACCAGTGTGGCCAATCTTTTTCTGCCTGGTGATTCCTCTGAGCTTTGCTACCACATCATGAGAGGTGTAGCCTTTCTCCTTATACACATTTAAAATTCCATGCAGCATAAGCTACTCCTTCGCAAACTGCAGTTCAATCTGTCTGGACAGATTATTCATCACGTCATAAACGGTACCGGGCATCATGCAGCCCGCGGCTCTCACATGGCCGCCGCCGCCGAAATACTCGGCGATTACGCTCACATCTATTTCTCTCTTTGAGCGCAGGCTGACTTTATACAAATCCTTCTCTGTCTCATAGGCAAAAATCGCCACTTCCACGCCTTTGGTCATCCGAAGCTGAGACACAATTCCATCCAAATCCTTCGCCGTCACTCCGTAAAATTCCATCTGATACTTCTTCATAAACGCCGCGATACATTTCCCATCCATAAACACAATGCTCTCAAGCAATGCGCGGCCTAACACCTGATTCTGGGCGTAAGTTTTCTCATAATATGTAAAATCAATTAAGGACGCAGCGTCGATTCCCGTCTCAAGAAGTTCAGCCGCCGCCCGAAATACGGCCGGTGACGCATTGGAGTACTGGAATACACCGGTGTCATGGGCAATCCCCATATACAGACACTCCGCAATCTCCTTCGTAACTCTCTCTTTATCCAGAAGGCCGTACACAAGCTCGGCTGTAGAACTTGCGTCCGGAACAATATAATTGACTTCCGCAAAAGACTGATTGCTTACATGATGATCAATGCAGCAGGTATGCAGGGCCGTCTGGAACAAAAACGCCGAAAATCCCAGTCGTTCTTCGTCGCCGCAGTCCAGACAGATAAATAAATCATACGCTGTATTCTCCGGAATCTTACTTCTGATATCTTCTGTTCCCTTCAGTATCTTAAATTTCTCCGGAATCGGCTCTAAATACACATCTGCCACAATATCCGGATAATTATCCCTGACATAACGGTATAGTCCCATACAGGAACCGACACAGTCCCCGTCAGGGCGCACATGGCCGCCTATGGCGACTCTGTGCGCGTCCTGCAATAACTTATTCAGCATCTTCTTCACCATCCATATTCAAATCTCTGGTCACATCGCTAATCTTTTTCGACATATTTACGCCATATTCAATCGACTGGTCCAGCACGAAGGTAATCTCCGGCGTATTGCGCATATTTAAATTCCGCGCAAGTTCGCGCCGGATATAGCCTTCCGCGCTTTTTAATCCCTTCACCGTATCCTCCTGAGCCTTCTCATCTCCAAGCACACTGATGTATGCCTTACAGGTCTTCAAATCCGGCGCTACGGAAACAGCCACGACAGAAGTCCAGGGAGCGACCCTTGGGTCTTTGATTCCTGCCCGGATAATATTACTCAATTCACGCTGAACTTCTGTGTTCACTCTGGTATTTTTAATACTATTTTTCCTCAACTTTTATTCTCCTTCATTCATACGCCAGGCAGAACGCTGCAATTCATTTTGCAGGTCTACGCCGTTCTGCCGGTTAAGGTTCCACGCGAAAGCCAGCATATGCCGCCCGCAAAGGAAAACCCCTTATCTCGGTATCTCAACCATCTTAAATGCCTCTACCTGATCTCCTTCTTTGATATCATTAAAATTCTCAAATACAAAACCGCATTCGTATCCGGTTCTGACTTCCTTCACATCGTCCTTGAATCGTCTCAGCGACGCAAGTTTTCCGTCATAGATAACGATTCCGTCGCGGACAATTCTTGCCTGACAGTCTCTCTCAAAGATTCCGTCTGTTACATAAGAGCCTGCAATGGTTCCCACACCGGAAGCCTTGAAAGTCTGACGCACTTCCGCATGGCCGAGTATTTTCTCCTCAAAGATTGGATCAAGCATACCCTTCATCGCTGCCTGAACATCCTCAATCGCGTTGTAAATAACCCGGTACAGCCGGACGTCCACGCCTTCCCGTTCTGCCGTTTCCTTCGCAGTCGCATCCGGGCGGACGTTAAATCCGATAATAATCGCATTCGACGCCGAAGCAAGGCTGACGTCTGATTCATTAATCGCGCCTACGCCTCCATGGATAATCTTAACCACAACCTCTTCGTTAGACAGCTTCAGAAGACTCTGTTTGATTGCCTCCACAGAACCCTGCACGTCTGCCTTCACTACAATGCCAAGCTCTTTCAGATTACCCTCTTTAATCTGATTAAAGAGATCATCCAGAGACAGCTTACTCTTAGTATCCTCCAAAAGTTTCGCTTTATTCTGGGAAATAAATGTCTCCGCAAAGCTTCTGGCGTCCTTATCATTCTTACAGCCTACAAATACTTCTCCGGCATTGGGAACGTCGTTCAGTCCCAGAATCTCAACAGGAACAGACGGTCCGGCCTCCTTGACCCGTCTTCCCTTATCATCCATCATCGCTCTTACTTTACCAAAAGCAGAACCTGCGGCAATCGCATCGCCCACACGCAGCGTTCCCTTCTGAACAAGAACCGTCGCTACAGAGCCTTTGCCCTTATCCAGCTCAGCCTCAATAACCAGACCTCTTGCCCGGCGGTTCGGATTCGCCTTAAGCTCCGACATCTCAGCCGTCAGAAGCAGCATCTCCATCAAATCCTTTAAGCCTTCTCCGGTTTTTGCTGAAACCGGCACGAAGATAGTACTTCCGCCCCAGTCCTCTGGAATCAGTTCATACTCTGACAGCTCCTGTTTCACCCTGTCGATATTCGCGCTTGGCTTATCAATCTTATTGATGGCAACCACAATCTCAATCCCCGCCGCCTTAGCATGGTTGATTGCCTCCACGGTCTGAGGCATCACGCCGTCGTCCGCCGCAACGACCAAGATTGCAATATCGGTAGAATTGGCGCCGCGCATACGCATCGCGGTAAATGCTTCATGTCCCGGCGTATCTAAGAACGTAATCTTTTCTCCGTTCACGGTAACCACCGACGCGCCGATATGCTGGGTAATACCGCCTGCCTCTCTGTCAATAACATTCGTATGGCGAATTGCGTCAAGAAGAGATGTTTTACCATGGTCGACGTGCCCCATCACGCAGACTACCGGAGGACGCTTCTTCATCTTCTTCTCATCCTCATCCTCTTCTTTTAACAGTTCCTCGATGACGTCCACAACCTCTTCTTTCTCACAGAGCACATCAAATTCCAGTGCGATTTCCTCTGCAGTGTCGTAATCAATCTCCTGATTTACCGTCACAATCTTACCCTGCATGAATAACTTTTTCACAATGACAGAAGGAACAATCTTCATCTTATCCGCCAAATCCTTAATGGTAAGGATTTCCGGAATTACCACAGACTTAATGACCTCTTCTACCTTCTGCACTTTCTGCTGAGGCTTCTGCATCTGCTGTTTCGGTTCATTCTTCTGCTTCTTGCCCTTTACTCTCTCATCGTCGTCCCTGTAGTCCTTCTTCTTATAATCGTCTTTGCCTTTTCCTTTGTTTCTCTGGGTCTTCTGCCCTTCGATTGCAGGCGCCGGAATTGCAGGATTGCTCTTCCTGCCCTGACGATCTTTGTGCTCGCCGCGGAAATTATCTCTGTCTCTGTCGCCCCGGCCGGACTGGAAACGGTCGCCCTGAGGACGGTCTCCTCTTCCCGGTCGGCTATCTGTGCGCCTCTCTCCCTGAGGACGCTCTCCTCTTCCGAAACGGCCATCCTGTCTTCTCTCTCCCTGAGGACGGTCCCCTCTTCCCGGTCGGTTATCTGTGCGCCTCTCTCCCTGAGGACGCTCTCCTCTTCCGAAACGGCCATCCTG
>CAOKJI010000250.1 GCA_948468495.1 uncultured Dorea sp.
TCCTGAACCAGTGGGTTGTTTTTGCCATATATTATGGCATTTTTTTGATAAGCATAGCGAAAAAGTTAAATTTTCAGTATCGGAAAGGAGCGTTTCGTGATATTCTTTCTTCCTGTTACCGCCTGGTTATGGGAACTGCTGGAATAAAATTATTCTTATATCAGAGATGTAAAAAAGTCGGCGTATGGTTACAGAATATATATCTCAAATTCTGGAATATTATACAGATACATTTGATGGAATATGTTCTGCTTGCCGCCTTGGTCATATACGGGATGATTTATTTTTCTTACGGGGTATTTCAGGATTATAATTATGGCTTTGGCGATATGTATGTACATCATGAATGGATTGACGAACTGCTGAAAGGGAATATTTTCTGCAGGGGAGTTTACCCGGAAGCGATGCATTGTTTTGTCTATTGCCTGCATGTATTATTCGGTCTGAAAGTATATAATTGTATGTTGTTTTTAGCAGGAATCCACGTATCTGTTTTGCTTGTTTCTGTATATTGCTTTTTAAAAGAAATCTTTGAATGGAAATATACGCCGTTTTTTGTGCTGATTATGTTTTTAACCCTGGACTTGATGTGTATTCAGGAAGTATTCGGCATGTCAAGATTACAATGGGCGCTTCCCCAGGAATTCGGTCTGTTTACACAATTTTTGTGCGCCTTATATTTACTGCGTTATTTGAAGTCTTCTCACAAATTAGCAGTGAAGAAGAAATTTAAAAAGTACATATGGAATGAGAATTTATTTCTGTTTATGCTGTCGCTGACGGCGTCTATTACGATTCATTTTTATTGTACGATTATGGCTTTTTTATTGTGTGTTTCTATTGCGGTATTTTTCTTAAGAAGAGTGCTGCAAAAAGAAAGATTTATTCCGTTAGCAGCGGCAGTTTTGTGCGGCTTTCTTATAGCCGTAACGCCGATGGTAGCGGCGCTGGCGTCCGGCATTCCATTTCAGGGTTCTATTGACTGGGCGCTAGGCGTTATAAATTATGACGATTCACAGGAAGAAGAGGGAATTGAAAAGGAAGAAACCGTTAGAAAGGATATGGTACATGATAACAATCAAACTTTGATTGATAATATACAGGATAAGCTTTCTGTTTTATACTGGCGGGGATACGTTACCTTGTATAAAACAGAAAGGGCGCGTTGGCTCATTGGCCTGACCGGACTGATTGTTATTTTATGGATTGCATATCATGTTATCAGACAAGCGTGCCGGCTGATTACAAAGAGACCATGGAAGGGAAAATACTTTGACGGATATATGCCAATCGTTATGGCGTCCGTTTTATTTATGATTGTATATGCTTCTCCCGGACTTGGTCTGCCTCAGTTGATAGCGGATTCACGAATTTGTACTACGGAACAGATGCTGCTGCTCGCTGTAATCACCATGCCGATAGACATGATATTTCTTTTGGCGAGCCGATTCTGTATCGATTGTATTCTGCAGATCGTATCTGTATTTACTGCGGCAGGGATTTGCGGCTCCGTCATAATGTCAGGAAATTATCATGGATATTTATATTGTGAGTTATCACGTTATAATACGGCAATCAATGTAACCGATTCTATCATAAATAAATTTCCGAAATATAGTTATACGATCGTTTCGACTACAGATGAGCTTTACCATGTTGTGAACGACGGACGGCATGAAGAGTTGCTGACCTTCATTCAGGAAGTAGATAAGGAAGAGTATAAGCTGCCTACGGAATATGTCTTTCTGTATGTTGAAAAAAGGCCCATCGAATATGGTCAGAATCACTATTTCTGCGGTCCGGGATGGCTGGCGGGAGAAAAATATGTAGATTTTTATTCCACATTTGCAAGCCGCTGTCCGAAAGTAAATGCTTCCGAGATTTCAGAGGAAGAATCACAGAAGGACGTTCTGTTATATGAACGGCCTTCCTTATCTTATACTACGCTGAAAAGCCGTATTATTCTGGAATCCAAGGCATATCTCTGGTGCCAGAATTTCTCGAAACGGTATCCTTTTGAGATGAATGTTTATTATGAGGATGAGGATTTTGTCTGTTATTATTTCAGACAGAATCCGTATGCATTATATAATCTGGCAATCGAGGACTGGGACAGGACGGATGGAGTGCAATGGCAGAATTAAGGACAGCAGCCGTTTCCCGTTTTTTTGTCAGGTTTGCGATATTGTCGGTGCTTGTTTTGGTATGTTTTATCAAATGCAGCTATCAGAGAGTGGAAACAGAGAGTTTTCCATTTACAGAGTCAGCACGCAGGCTCAGTAATCCAAATCGTGGATTTTATCATTTGTATACATTTTTGATTACGGAGGAACAGACGGATTTTGAAGAGATTATCGGCGCCATAGCTCAGAATGATACGGATACAGAGCTTATGCTGAACGGGCTTAGGAATATCGAAAGGCTATTTGACAACCTGGAATCTTTCGACAAACATATGCTCTTGCGTTTTGTATATGACGAAGAGGGAAAGGGAGAAGAAAATGAGCCGGAGAACTTAGAGATGATTCTCCTCCATATGAAGCAGTTAGAACCCGTTTTGCATGAACACAGTGCACAGATTTTTGTCCTGCAGGGCCTTTTCACAGGCGGCTGGGGAGAGATGAATGGAACCCGGTATGGGAAAACGGAGGATATGCAGCGTCTGGCGGAACAACTGGCAGCCGCGGCGGATGAGCAGGCATATCTGGCAGTCCGTACGCCGGCCCAGTGGCGAAGCATCACAGGCTCCGAACATCCGACAGAAGAAATCTTATCCGGCGGCGGGCTGGCGGCAAGACTCAGCCTGTTTAATGACGGGCTGCTTGGAAACAGAAGTGATTATGGTACGTATAAAACAGAAGAGGGCGAAGGAAGCGACGCCCTCGGGCGCCGGAGCAGGGAAGAGGAACTGGATTTTCAGGAGGAATTGTGTCGTTATGTGCCAAACGGAGGCGAGGTAATCCATGCGAATCCTTACAATGATTTTGAAAACGCGGTAAAGGGACTGGCCAAGAGACACGTAACTTATCTCAATCAGGATTATGACCAGGCCGTATTAAAAAAATGGGAACAGGTAACGGTAGAGGAAGCAGGTTGTTTTTATGGTATGGATGGATTCACGTATATGGAACGGCATTTGGGCTACCGGCTGCTGATTACCGATACATATCTGGATTACCGTCAGAAGCAGAGCTGTATCTCGGCGGAGGTTTCTTTAAAAAATGTTGGTTTTGCACCATTGTATCAAGAGGTGAAAATCAATCTGACCTTATATAATAAGGAAGAGAAAGAGCTGCTGTCAAAGGAAATGATATGCGATATCAGGAGTCTGACAGGCGGGGAGGATACGGAGACCTGTCAGACTGCTTATGCCGGCATTCCCGTCAGTGAACTTTCAAAATCAGAATATACCGTTTATTTTTCCATAGAAGATACGGCTACCGGAAAGCATATACAACTGGCAAATGAGCAGGATGAAGAAGAGTATGGATATCCGATAGGCGTTGTAACGGTTCATTAGCGATTTGGACTATGTGAAAGGATAGGCTAAGAAAATTTAGATTAGAATGGATGAAAATAATGGATACGGCAAAAATTGGCATTATTGTTCCGGTATATAATGCGGAGCGGTATATAAGGACATGTATAGAAAGCATATTAAATCAGACGTTTCAGGAGTTTGAGCTTATTCTGATTGACGACGGCTCAACAGATGGGAGCGGTAAAATATGCGATGAGTATGGGGCGAAAAGTGAGAAGATTAAAGTAATACACAGCAAACATCAGGGAGTATCAGCGATTCGGAATAAAGGGCTGAAAGAAAACAGGCAGGAGTATGTTACTTTTATTGATGCTGACGATTACATTGCCAGGCGGTATCTGGAAACATTGTACCGGGTTATGAGGAAACATAAAGCGGATTTGGTTATCAGCTGTGGAAAGACAGTAAATGGATATCAGGAAAAGGAAGCCAGAAATGACAGTGTTTCAAAAAGCAGGATGAAGAGCTGCGTGGTTACAAAGAGCGAAGCATATCAATACATGCTAACGGACAGGCAGGTTATCACTTCCGTATGGGGAAAGCTGTATCATCGCGATGTATTCCAGTCAGTTCGTTATCCGGAGGGAGAAATCTATGAAGATATGAAAGTGATTGACAAAATAATTGAAAATAGCCGGAGGATAGCCTATACCTCTTATACAGGATATTTCTACGTCCAGACGCCAAAGAGCATCACCCGCGGGAATCCATCCCTGGAGCATCTGGCGCTGCTTAAGAATGAGCGGCAGTTACGGGAGTTTATTGATTGGAAATATC
>CAOKJI010000251.1 GCA_948468495.1 uncultured Dorea sp.
GGTCCATGTCCGCCAATCACGTCCGGAACAAGTCCTGTGTAGTTAGACATAGCTGTCATCTCAACCATCGTCTTAGTTCCATCCTTAAATGCACACAGCATCTTAGGACTCATCTTACGGCGTGTAGCTTCCTCAAGAACAGTATCCGGGTTGCAGTCGTAATCAATCTTGTTGTTCTTACCTTTACCCATAACTTCTACATTCAGTCCCATAGCCTTAGCGAAGCTGTACAGATGCATTACAGCGCCCGGCTCGTCTCCGTCGGAACCTGAATAGATCACGCCTTCTTCTTCCGCTAATTTCTTAAGGTATGGCCCAATAACAACATCAGTCTCAACATTCAGCATAATCACGTGCTTTTTGTTTCTCATAGCGTCTGTAGCAACCTTTGCTCCAACATCCGGCACGCCTGTCGCATCGATTACGCACTCTACCAGGTTAGCCTGAGATACAAAATTCGCATCCTCACAAGCAACATACTTGCCTGCTTCCATTGCTGCATTTGCCTGCTCTAATGTCTTAGCCTGCACGATATCTTCATCTGAAACTTCTGCATATTTGAACGCATGTACAGCATTCTCAATCTTGATGTCAGACACGATCGCCGGCATAATACCTTTCATAAGCACCATCTGTGTAACCATACCGCGGCCCATCTGGCCTGCGCCTACGATACCAACGCGGATAATCTTACCGTCTTCTTCTCTTTTGAGAAGCTTTTTGTCCAAATTAAGCATAATTCATCTCTCCTTATCTACAATAAAATAATAAATTCATTAATAAATACAAACTTCTGCGCCTTCTTTAAGGTCGTCTTCGGTTACCACATCACAGCCCTCCAGCATGATACATCCCGGAAGAGCCGCTTCCGAGCCGCCTGCGAAGTTCACTGTGCAGTGTCCCATCTCTCTCAAAGTGTATGGCGCTTCAATACCAACTGCAGTGATAACATACTCTTTTCCCGCAATCTTCATGGTATCGCCTACCATGGGATCTTCCCAGACCTCTGACTTGGTGTGAAGCACAGAAATGTCTGCAAGCTCCTGCGGAGCGTCCTCATTAAAGAGGATGAAGAATTTGTTATCCGGGTCATCCAGAAACGAAAGCGCTTCCGGCCCGTGTCCTACAATCTTTACCTGAAATTTCATACAATTTCTCCTCTCGAATTACAAAAGCATTTCCAAGTTACTGTTACTTATGGTCTAGAACATTCCAATACTGAATACGAATGCAAGCAGTACGGAAAGAGGACCTGTAATCATACGCTCGAACAGTACCGCCGGTACGCCAAGCTCGATAGTCTCAGGCTCAGCATCTCCAAGTGAAAGACCTACCGGAACGAAGTCGCCGCCAACCTGCGCGTCAATTGCGAACAATGCGCAAAGAGCGTATTTTGCCGGAATTGCGCCTGTTGCAAACTGAGCTCCAAGCAAAGTTCCTACAACCTGAGCGATAACCGCGCCAGGTCCAAGGATTGGAGACAGGAACGGCAGACCGCAGATGAAGGAAATAACAATCATTCCCGGAAGTGTTCCACAAAGCGGAGCAACTGTGTTAGCAATTACATCGCCAAGTCCGCTGGCGCTGATAATACCAAGTAATGTAGCTGTAAATGCCATGAATGGAAGGATATTCTTGATAACCATGTCGATGGTCTCGCGTCCTGCTGCGAAGAACTTATTAACCACAGCGCCGACGCCCTTACCAATACGTACCACGATACCCTGCTTCTGTCCAGCCTGAGCCGCTGCAATCTCTTCCTTAGCCTGAGCCTTTGTCTTCGGGCCGTTGTCAGCCTTAGCTTCTGCCTGTTTCGCAGCAGCCGCCTCTACTGCGGAACCGTCTGCATAGGAGATATCGCTCTCTGTTACGCCGGATACATAATTATCTTCTTTGATAAACTGTGCAAGAGGACCAGACTGGCCAACCTGCATCAAGTTAACGGTAAAGATACCTTTCTTCGGATAAACGCCGCAGCGTGCAGTACCGCCGCAGTCAACAACTGCAACCATAACTTCATCGTCCGGGCATCCTGTCTTGAAGCCGTCAACAACTTCTCCGCCTGTCATATCTGCGATAAGCTGCGCTACCGGAGTGATTCCGCCGCCTGTTACATTCAGGACCTTATGACATTTCTCTGTTGGTGTAATGGTCAGAGGACCGCCCCAACCGCCTGTGCCAGCTTTGATTGTAATAGATTTATACATAATTTGACCTCCTCTCAACTAATTAAGCACTCTTCTTTGCCATTGAAGCATAGATTTTCTCACATAAGATACCGCGGATTAAAATAACAACCAGACCGCAAAGGAAATATCTTACCGCAAGACCTGCAGTTGCATAACCAGCCTCAGCAACACCTGCTGAGATACCTGTCCATACGAACAGCTCGCCTGCATTAGCATGAGGGAAGAGTCCCGTAATCGGGTGAACGAAGCTTACCGCCGCATCATAGAATGCAGGTTTGTACTTCTCATCCAGAAAACGTCCAAATGTATAACACGCCGGATTTGCAAGGAAGAATACTGCCAGCAAAGGAAGCAGCGTATACCGAAGTACCATATACTTGGTAATCTTCTGAGCAAAATTCTCAACATTCTCAGTACCAACAATCTTGATGATCGAGTTAACCGCCGTCATTAGACACACTACAAGCGGGATAATGCCGGTAACCCAGCCTACAAATGTATCACCGCCTGCTTGAAATAGACCTATAAATCCACTTGCCACATTAGAAATAAATTCCATAGTCTCTCCTCCATTTACTCAATTATAGTATCCTGTATATATAAAATGACTGCAATGATATGTACTGCCCTCTCCGTATCCGGGCCCTTGATTCAGATAAGGCTTCCTCTCATTTGTCATTTATATATCTTGCTAATTGAGAACAAAATCATTTGTATCGTTCTCCCTGACTGCATTACAGCAGCTTCTCGGCTGCATCAATATTTGTAATCAGCATATTGATATAACCGCCCTTAATCGCCCCTCTGATTGCCTCTGCTTTATTCTCCCCTCCTGCAATGGCAATCCGGTTCCGCACTCTGCGAATCATCTCCGGCGGTATTCCCGCCACCCGGTCGTTAAACTGCCTGAACTTCTCCGTACTCCCATCCTTGTCAAAGAAATGGAGAGCAATATCTCCCACCAGGCCTTCCTCCGCAAAATGCTCCAGTTCCTTTTCCGTAATGTATCCCGCCTGTACCAGCGTGGATTCTACCTTGTGGGGAATCCCGATTCCCATAATCACCGTATCCAGTTTCCGGAAATCATCAAAAATATAACTTACCGCCTTTTCTTTCAGAAAGGACTGCATAACCGTCTTCTCCGAAAATACTGCCGGCGACAAAAACTGGGTATAGGTGCCGCCAAACTTTCCAGCAAACTCCAGGGCAATCTGATTGCTCTGCACATCTACTTTATCTACGGTGCTCTGACTAATCCCCCCCACCAGAGGAACAAACATATAATGATTGCCTTTACTGAACACCCGATTGGTCTTTACCACATTATGCAGGGTATGCCCCATCGAAACACCGATGCAGTCGCCGTCTTTAAAAAACTGGGACAAATAAAGCGCCGCCCGCTCGTACATCCGGGAAACCGATTCTGTCTTCGTATCCAGCGCGCTGCTCTCTACTACGATGGCTTCTTTCAAACCATACTTGCGCTCTAACGCTTTCTCCAGCTTATTATAAGAAAACTGAACCGGATTGATTACTTCCACCCGGACAATTCCGCTTTCCTTGCCCTTCTGAAGCATCCGCGAAACTGTCGCTCTGGAAATCCCCAAATAGTCACTGACTTCCTGCTGACGCATATCATCTTCATAATACAAACTGCAAACCTTATAAATCAAACGCCAATCATCAACTATCTTCTTCATCCGGTCTCCTCTCGCTTTCTGCAATAATTTTACATGAATGTTGTATATATATCAATACAAGACATTTGAATTTTTGTCTAAGTTCACTATTTTTTGATTCTGATTTTTACATTTGTTCAATTCTTTTGTATAAATCGTCAAATAAATAACAAACATAACCAGCCATGTCCACCCTGGTTGTATTTATAATTCTCTTCCCCTTAAAATAACCTCGGCAACAAACAAATCGTCCATCGTTGTAATCTTAAGGTTTTCATAGGAGCCTTCCACCATCTTTACCCTGCATTTTCCATGCATTTCCACAATCATCGCATCATCCGTAATGCCTTCCATATTGCCCCTGCGGACTGCGTCATGGGCTTCCCGGATTACATGGTAGCGGAATACCTGAGGCGTCTGCACGCTCCACACCCGGCTTCTCT
>CAOKJI010000252.1 GCA_948468495.1 uncultured Dorea sp.
TCCAGAAATGAAATTTGCAACCAGACCAACCAGCAAATAACGAACTGCAAGGGGTACGGTACTCAGTCCCAACGCCGTTACGCCATTTGCAATACCCAGCCAGATAAACAGCTCCGAAGCGTTGATGTGCGGGAAAATACCATTGTTGGTATGGCAATGGTAGGTTGCCGACGCATAGTAACAGGGTTTGTAAAATTCCGGCATAAATTTGCCGATGGAAAGCGCCATCGGATTACCCAGCATAAACGCGCTGACGAATGGCAGTACCATATATCTCAGGATTGGATTGCCGGTGCAAATCCGCGCAACCTTCTCAATCTTCTCATCTCCCACCAGCGCGATGATTGCATTCATCAGAATCAGCAGCATCACGATTGTAGGAATAATTCCGGTTACCCAGCTCACAAACTGAGTACCGCCCAAAGTAAATAAATTCATAAAGCCAGAGGCTAATTTTACGATAAAATCCATAATAATCCACCTTTCTATGTTATCTTATTTGTAATTTCCTCCGCAATACCTGTTTTCGGAAATTACAGCCTTATTGCAGCGCTTTTTTACGCTGCAGGAATCCTGTGACAGAACGGCCCGCTCTCTGGAAAGGAGTCGGAGGATTCTCGATTTCCTCGCCGGAAACATATTTGCAGTAAGTAAGCGCCGCATCCCTGACTGCTTTCCTCAGATTCTTATGTGTTTTCGGAACCTCTTCTCCTGTCAGCGCCCCCACGTACTGTTCCTGAAAGCCTTCCAGCTCTCTGAAACGGGCAAGACAGGTAACGCCCTCCAATTTCTTTGCTTTTCTGATGATTCCCCTATCGTCAATCAGAAATAATACGATTGCTCCCGCATGAAAGCCGCCTGCCTGTCTTCCGCAGACTACCTTTCCCTGCTTTCTGTATTCTGTAAATTCTCTGGCAAAATACTTCATCTGCGCCATGGAAGCGATCGCCTGAAGCAGAAATGCAATCGCAAATACTATCACTATTTTCAGCATCTTCTTAACTCCTTTGTCCTGTCATCGTTAACTGGTTACTCATTTGCCTGGCGGTACATTGCCTTCAGCAATGCATAAAAGCTGTCTGCCTTCGCAATTTTTTCAAGAAGGTTCATATCCTGGGAAATGCTGATCATCTCGTCGTACAGCCGGATCAGCAGGCCGTCGTCAAAATCCTCCTTCTCCGGAAGCCCCAAAAGGAAGATAATCCGAATGCCATGTTCTCCGGAGAGAATCGGCTTGTCTGATACGCCGATGCAAAGCGCCAGCCTGTCCGACGCATACTGGATACTATGAGGAATGGCAATCGCATGGTCGAATACCATGGTTCCCTTCTCCTCCCTTTCCCGGAGCCTTTCCGCGAATCCGTCGTCCACCCGCCCCTGCTGTCTTAAACAGTCCGCCATCTGCTCTACGGCAGTTTCATAGGAGCATGTTCCGTCGAAGACAAAGAATGCGTTCTCCTCCAGAAGCCCGTTCATCACAAACCAGTTGTTATCCACAACCGGAACGTCAATCTTATCCCAGTACTTGGCCTTCTCTCTCTTATGCAGCAGCTCGCGCTCATTGAAAATCTCATGAATCCGAATCACCGGACGTTCACAGGCGCAGGGAAGATTTACCGTAGTAAGCACAATATCAAACTCTTCCAGAATCTCTCTGGTTACCGTCTCATCCGCAAACAGCGTCATCTCCGCGGAACTGTCCAATACTTTTTTCAGCTGCGCCTCCACAAGCCTTGCGGTAACCCTGCCCGTCCCGCATACAACGGCCACCCGGAACCGCTTCGTCCTCTTCAAATCATTTTCCGTTAAGAAAACTCCAAAATAAGAAGCCAGATATCCCCGTTCATCCTCCGATACCGTCAAGCGATACTCCCGGCCGATCACAGAGGCCGCAATCCCGGCCATTTCGTATGCCAGAGGATACTTACTCTTCAAATCATCCAGCATGGGATTGGCAAGCCGCACGCCGAAACGCAGCCGGTTCATCATAAACATCAGATGATACAGAAATTCATCGGTAAACTCTCCGCTTATAATCGAGATATCCATCTCGGCCTGAATCGCCTTTAGAATCTTCCCCATCAACTCTTTCACTTCTTCATCCAGCTTAATCTTCTGCATGTTTTCCGTATCGGCGGGCGTGCGCATCCCCACAATCGGAAGCAATACAAAGAGCTTCTCCTCCACCGGGAAAGCAATCTGAAGAATCTCTGCAATCTCGTTCATCAGCCGGTCCACAACCGCAAATTCCTGACGGGAAGTCAGATTGTAATATCCGGCCGACAGCTCTCCGATATAATGTCCTGTCAGAAACCGGTCCAGCATCAGAGTCATGTACTGCCGGAATTTTACCTGAACGCTCTTTTCAAAGGAATTCTTTGAAAATGTTTCTTCCATCACATCTGCGATTTCTTTATCCAGCGGATATTCCCCATAAATCTGCTCATAATTATTCTCCAGCACATATTTGCGGATATCCTTCTCCTCGCCTCTTAAACTCATGCCTTTGCTGGTCTGTCCGCAAATTTCCAGACGATACGGGGTAAGCTCCCCCCTGAGCTTTTTCATATCGCCGACCAGCGTAGTCCGGCCTACGTTCATCTCATATGCCAGCTCATCGGTAAGCAAAGGCTCCTCCGTCCTCATCAGCTTCCCAAATGCATAATCCATCCGGTTGCGGGGCGAATTTAAGAAATCATCCGCCTCCATCATTTTGGCGAACCGCACCCGAAACCGCTCCAGATTAAAGATTCGCAGGGAATATCTCCCCTGTTCCCCGATAATCTCCGCGCAGTCCTCCAGCTCCTCGTTGAGCTGCCTGATATCATTGCGCACAGTCCGCTCGCTTACATCCAGCTTTGCCGCCAAAGTGCCGACCGAAATCACCGAGCTCTTTCTAAATAGCTGCAGCATATTCGCATTCCGGTTATCGCAAAATAAGCTCTTCAACTGCCAGCACTCCTTTCTCTTACGTACCTGTTCGGACTCTTCCTTCCCATGTCCGGTCTGTCATTCCAAGAGTCCCAAATTCTCATTCCGGTTATCCTCTGGACTTTCCTCCGGAAATATTAATCGTTGTTCCTGCAATGTAGCTTGCCCGGTCAGAAACCAGATACACTACCAAATCCCCTACTTCATCCAGTTTGCCGTCGCGTCCCATAGGAATCACCTTCGTATAGTCCGTAGACAGCTCCTCCGGCTTGCATCCTCTGGTATAGGCTAAAGCCTCATTATAAGCCGCGGTGCGAAGGCCGGTCGCCTCCATAATTCCCGGCGCGCATGCAAGAACCCGGATGTTGTACTTGCCAAGCTCCTTTGCCCAGGAACGGGTGAAGCTGTCTACTGCGCCTTTTGTTGCAGAGTATGCAGACTGTCCCTGGGAACCTTCCTTGCCGGACTCGGAAGACATATTCACAATCACGCCCCCGCCCTGCTTTAACATCTGCTTCGCACAGGCCTGCGCGCAGAGGAATACTCCCTTCACATTTACCGCGAACATCTTGTTAAAGGAATCGTCGTTCAGCTCATACTGCGGCTTCTCCCCCGCCACGTCGACCAGAAGTCTCGGCAGATTGATTCCCGCGTTATTCACCAGAGCGTCAATCCTTCCGTACTTCTCTACCACTGCGTCTGTCATTGCCTTTACGCTGTCGGCGTCGGTTACGTTACACTGAACACAGTATACGCCGTCTAACTCCGCTCCGGTCTCCACATTCATGTCCACGATTACCGCGTTCGCTCCCACATCTGCAAGTCTTTCCACTACATGTTTGCCAATCCCCGATGCGCCGCCGGTCACAATCACAACCTTACCTTCTAATTCAAGCCAACTCTTATTCATCTTGTCTCCTCCTTTTGATACTTTGTTTTTCTTGATGAGCCTATTGTATAAAACAAAGTATCTTCCTTTAATACCAGCTTTTTCACCCCTGCGGAAATGGATTAGTTCATCGTTTTTCCAACCCCCGGAAATCGGTCTTACTTTTTCTTCTATTCCTATTAATGCAATTACTTTTATTAATCTTTTTATTAAAGCAATTATATTATAACCAATGAACAAAGAAAGTCAACCGATTTTTGAAAAATTATCCGCCTATATTACAAAAAAGGGCAGAGGCTGCACTTGAAGTTTTATCTTCCGTACAGCCTCTGCCTGTTCTTTATCTATATATTGTGCGCAATGACAGCGCAATTATATACATCCAATATGAATTTTCTCAATTTTACAGAAACCGTTCAGCCTTCGGCAGAACGCTTACTCCGCCAAATCCCACACCGCAAGATTCTGATATGGATTGCTCCGCGCCA
>CAOKJI010000253.1 GCA_948468495.1 uncultured Dorea sp.
TGCACAAGCTGGTGTATTATCCGGCAAATAATGACGGAATGTACTCCTGCGTAGGCTGCGGGCGCTGTGTGGAGAAATGTCCGCAGGCTCTTAATATTGTGAAGGTCATTAAGGCATTTCAGAATCAGGGAGGTGAACAATAATGGGCGAATGTACATGTCATAAGAATTATACGTTAGATACGCTGATTCCCAAAGTAGGCGTAATTACTGACATCCGTCAGGAGACGCCGGACGTGAAAACATTCCGGGTGAACGCGCCGGAGGGCGGCAAGCTCTTTGAGCATATGCCGGGACAGTGCGCCATGGTCTGCGCGCCGGGTATCAGCGAGGGTATGTTTTCCATTACTTCTTCTCCGACCAACAAGGAATATCAGGAATTCAGCATTAAGAAATGCGGTATGCTGACCGAATACCTCCACAGCCTGGAGGTGGGCGACGAGGTTACCGTCCGCGGACCTTACGGCAACGCATTTCCGGTGGAGACGGAGCTTAAGGGAAAGAACCTTCTGTTCGTGGCAGGCGGTATCGGCCTTGCCCCCTTGCGCTCAGTCATCAATTATGTGCTGGATAACCGGGAGAATTACGGTACTGTGGATATTGTCTATGGCTCCCGTTCGGCAGACGATCTGGTACAGCTGAAGGAAATCCAGGAGGTCTGGATGAATGCAGAGGGCGTCAATGTCCATCTGACCATCGACAGGGAGCAGGAAGGCTGGGACGGCCATGTGGGATTCGTTCCAAATTATGTGAAGGAGCTTGGATTTGACACCAATAAGACCGTACTTGTGTGCGGGCCTCCGATTATGATTAAGTTTGTTCTTGCAGGCTTAAAGGAATTGGGCTTCACTACTGAGCAGGTATATACGACGCTGGAACTCCGTATGAAATGCGGCGTCGGCAAATGCGGCCGCTGCAATATCGGTTCCAAGTATGTATGCAAGGACGGCCCGGTATTCCGTTTTGATGAAATTGACGAGCTCCCGAATGAATACTAAGAAAGGATACGAGTATCATGGAAAATATGGTAAATGTATATTTTAGCGGTAAGAGATACAGCGTTCCGGCAGACTTAACGATTATGACCGCCATGGAGTACGCTGGCTATACATGGAAAAGAGGATGCGGCTGCCGCCATGGTTTCTGCGGAGCCTGCGCTACCGTATACCGAATCAAGGGCAAGAACGAGTTAAAGACCTGTCTGGCATGTCAGACCCAGGTAGAGGAAGGCATGTACGTGGCAAGCATTCCATTCTTCCCGACAGACAAGAGGACTTATGATATTGAGGAGATTAAGGCTGACCAGCGGATTATGATGGAACTGTATCCGGAAATCTACAGCTGTATCGGCTGCAACGCCTGCACCAAGGCATGCACCCAGGACTTAAACGTGATGCAGTATATCGCATATGCGCAGCGGGGCGAATTCGAGAAATGTGCGGAGGAATCCTTCGACTGTATCGGCTGCGGCTGCTGTACCGTAAGGTGTCCGGCGGGAATTTCCCATCCCCACGTAGGAGTTCTGGCAAGACGTCTTACAGGAAAATACATCGCTCCGAAGACAGAGCATCTGAAGGAGCGCGTAGATGAGATTAACAGAGGCGAGTATGACGAGCTGATTGAGCAGATTATGCAAAAGCCGATTACAGAGATGCAGGAGCTTTATAATACAAGAGAGATTGAGAAATAAGGGAGGCGCAGATCATGTATACACCATATCCAGAAAATATGATGGAATCCATCAAAAAGGTAGAGGCTACAAGGGCGGAACGTATGTCTACAGAGCCGAGGCGCCTGACTGCGGATGAAAAAGACGCGCTTCTTAAGGAATTCCATCCAGATTATAACCCAGATGCTTTCGCGGAGATTCAAGTGGGTCCCAACAAGGGACAGAAAGCGCCGATAGAGCTGGCCGAGATGCTTCACTCCACAAGCCGTCTGGTAACTGAGAAGGTTGATATAACGAAAGTTGATTACGACGTGGACGTACTGGTAATCGGCGGCGGCGGCGCCGGTTCTTCCTGCGCGATTGAAGCGCACAACGCAGGCGCCAACGTAATGATTGTAACGAAACTTCGGATTGGCGACGCCAATACGATGATGGCCGAGGGCGGGATCCAGGCTGCGGATAAAGAAAATGATTCCCCGGTACAGCACTATCTGGACTGTTTCGGCGGCGGACATTTTGCCGCAAGGCCGGAGCTTGTGAAGCGCCTGGTCATGGAAGCGCCCGACGCAATCAAATGGCTGAACGAGCTTGGCGTTATGTTTGATAAGGATGCGGACGGACGGATGGTAACCACCCATGGCGGCGGCACCTCCAGAAAGAGAATGCACGCATGTAAGGACTATTCTGGGGCGGAGATTATGCGTACGCTCCGGGACGAGGTATTGAACCGTCAGATTCCGGTAGTAGAATTTACCTCCGCAGTAGAGATTATTAAGGACGACAAGGGCCAGGCCGCAGGCGCGGTACTGCTCAATATGGAAACAGGCGATTATTCGGTGGCAAGAGCAAAGACGGTTGTCATCGCAACCGGCGGCGCAGGCAGGATGCACTATCAGGGATTCCCGACCTCGAACCATTACGGGGCTACGGCAGACGGGCTTGTGCTGGGCTATCGGGCCGGCGTACCGCTTCTGTATCAGGATTCTATCCAGTACCATCCCACAGGCGTGGCGCATCCGGTACAGATTCGCGGCGCACTGGTTACAGAGAAGGTTAGTTCTGTGGGCGCGCTGCTGGTAAATGCGAATGGAGAAGCCTATATTCATCCGCTGGAGACCAGAGATGTGAACGCTTCCGGCGTAATCCGGGAGTGCAGGGAAGGCCGCGGCGTAGAGGCTCCCGGCGGGCAGCAGGGCGTATGGCTTGACACGCCTATGATTGAGATTCTTGGAGGAGAAGGAACGATTGAGAAGCGGATTCCGGCCATGTTCCGTATGTATATGAACTATGGCATTGATATGAGAAAGGTGCCGATACTGATTTATCCTACCCTCCATTACCAGAACGGCGGCCTTGAGATTGACGGGGAAGGCTTCACGAAGACGATTCCAAATCTCTTGGCGGCAGGCGAGGCGGCAGGCGGAATCCATGGCAGAAACAGGCTGATGGGCAATTCCCTCCTGGACGTAATCGTATTCGGCCGGAACGCAGGCAAAAAGGCGGCGGCAAAGGCGAAAGAAGTAGAGCTCGGCGCGATGAATATCGACCATGTAGCCGACTATGATAAGGCGTTAAAAGACGCCTCCATAGCTACAGAAGAAGTATCGCCCAAGCTTCTTCCCAAGTATGCCCGTCATGAGAGATAGAAAATAAGGAGAGAAACGATATGCGTGAGATAGATGTAAGCAAAATTACAGACGTAGTAGAAAAACTCTGTATTGCGGCGAACGAGCATCTTCCGGAGGATGTGAAATGCGCGATTAAGGACTGCCGCGCATGCGAGGACGGCGAGATTGCAAAGGGCGTTCTTGACAATATTATCGAGAATTTTGAGATTGCCGACAAAGAGTGTGTGCCAATCTGCCAGGATACCGGTATGGCGTGCGTATTTCTTGAGATTGGGCAGGACGTCCATTTGACGGGAGGCAATCTTGCGGATGCGGTTGACGAGGGTGTGCGCCGGGGCTATGATAAGGGATATCTTCGGAAATCCGTAGTCAAAGACCCGGTACGCCGGGGCAATACCGGAGACAACACCCCGGCAATGCTCTACACAGAGATTGTACCAGGCGAGGAGATTAAGGTTACCGTTGGACCGAAGGGCTTCGGAAGCGAGAACATGAGTCAGATTCGGATGTTTAAGCCTTCCCATGGCCTGCAGGGAATCAAGGACTTTATTCTTGAGGTAGTAGAGACGGCCGGACCGAATCCATGTCCGCCTATGGTAGTGGGCGTGGGAATCGGAGGAACCTTCGATAAGGCTGCCCTTCTGGCGAAAAAGGCGCTGATGCGCCCGGTGGATTCTTCCAATCCGGATGCATTCTATGCAGACCTTGAGAAAGAGATGTTAGAGAAGATTAACCAGCTTGGAATCGGGCCCCAGGGCTTTGGCGGCAAGACCACAGCCATCGGGCTGAATATTGAGACACTGCCGACACATATTGCGGGCATGCCATGCGCAGTCAATATCAACTGTCATGTGACGCGTCATAAAACGGAGGTGATTTAGATGGCGACAAGAAAGATTACATTACCGCTGACAGAGGAACTTGCGAAGACCTTACATGCAGGAGACAGCGTATTGGTGACCGGAACCATCTATACTTCCCGGGACGCAGGGCATAAGAGGATGTGC
>CAOKJI010000254.1 GCA_948468495.1 uncultured Dorea sp.
ATTAATCCCAGGGCAAGGAGCAGGGCGATTACGTTGGTTACAATCGTTGCAAGTAAAGCGAATTTAAAGGTGAACAGGTAAGACTTTCCTACACGTGCATCGGTAAATAAATCAGCATAATTACGGAATCCTACCCATTCGTAACTTCCGAATCCGCGGAAGTTGGTGAAGCTGTACATCAGGCCCTTAATCAGCGGCAGCGTATTAAAACAGAAGAACAGCGCCAGGACCGGAATGGTAATTAACAAAAAGGTTTGGTTTCTGCTAAGTTTTTTATTCATTATTTATTCCCTCCTGCTTCATATTCCTGTACTTTACGGATGATATCGCGGTTGTACCGCAGCCAGTCGGTATCGAACTTGTTCAGGAATTTCTCTACGCTTCCGTCGATCAGGAAGGTCTGAATCTGTGCGTCTACCGCCATCTCGGAAGGATAGTAGTGATCCTGGTAGTCAGTCATCTTACCTTCATTGATGTAGTCGAGCATGCCGTCAAGCGTCGGTGAAAGCTCAAATTCTTTATCCTTACATGGAACAGCATTCTGGTCGTCAAGGTAAGTCTGAATCGTGGAATCTTCTAACAGGAAGCTTAATACTTCATAAGCAGCTTCTTTGTTCTTACAGTCGTTGGTGACGCAGAACTGAAGGTCAACGCCGGAATTCAGTACGTTGTCCTCTGCGTTGTCGCATCCCGGCATAACGAAGGAGTCGATATCCATGTCAGGATTTACAGACTGAATCTGAGGAACTGCATAACTACCAATGGTGTACATTGCAGACTCGCCGTTTGCAAATGCGGTACACGCATCATTGTAGTTGTAAGCAAATGGGTCTTTCTGTGCATGTTCGAGAAGCTCTAACATCTTTTCGGCTACCTCGCTGTACTCGTCAATGAACTTGGTCTCGCCCTTATTTACCTGGCGGCATACGTCTGCAGGCGCAAGGTCGCAGGCAAGCGCGTTCCATGGAGCCAGGCAGGTCCACACGTCCTTGAAACCGAAGTACAGGGGCTGCTGACCTGATTTCTCAATGGTCTCGCACAAATCCATGAATTCATCCCAGGTGGTAGGGATTTCCCAGTCGTTATCCTTAAACATTTCTCTGTTGTACAGAACGCCCGCTGCATTTGCCACGTAGGGAACTGCAAATACGCCCTCTGTAGGAACAAACTCTAAGTTCTTGTCGATATCCTTATAAGCCTGTTTGATTAAGGATAATCCTTCGAAGTCTGAGATATCCATGAGCATCTCGGCATCAACGAAGTTTGAGAAGTTTACGTCGCCGCCGATACCGATGATATCCGGGGCGTCCTCCTTGATAAAGCGCGTCTTCAGTACGGTCATCGCATCGTTGGGGGATTCAATTGTCAGCACGATGTCATCGTGGGTGGCATTGAATTCTTCCTCCATCTTCTCGAAAGCCTTTACGGCCTCCGGCTTGTACTGAAGCATGGTGATATGGGTCTTGCCATCATTCGGCTCGGAAGAACATCCGGAAGCAGAAAAGACAGTCCCAATCAGCATTGCTGCCACAAGTGCTGTGGCAATTACTCTCTTTTTCATTCCACACCTCTTCTCCTTTCATGCTTTGACGAACGAAGCCCGCCAGCCCGGAGGGCATGAATTAAGGTGTGCCCTGTGGGTATGCTTCGTCAATCTGCATGAAAAATTTGATTGATTTCGAGTAAGATAATAGCAGTTTGCTACGGAAACGTAAATGCATGTATGTGGTTCGATTTTATCACAATGCGTCATTAGAACGAAAATGTTGAAATATAGACGCATAATGGTATATAATATAAATAAAATATAAAATTTCAGCGTTTTTAACAAAAATCATGCTGAAAATTCAGCAAAATCACGATTTTGAGGAGTGGGGGGAAACGCATCATGACGAATTTATTGTTCTCAGTGTTCCAGGACGAGCGGTTTATGGACCTTACAATATATCAATATGGGTATGAGCGGTGCGAACCGCTGAAATCTTTCGGGCCTTATGTCCGGAATAATTACCTGTTTCACTATGTTATATCCGGGAAGGGGACGCTGAATGCCAACGATGAAAAGGACCATACGTCTCATTACCATCTATCTGCGGGCAGCGGATTTCTGATTGAGCCGGGATACGTGAATACGTATTATGCGGATGAGGCTGAGCCATGGGAATATGTATGGGTGGAATTTGGAGGGCTCAGGGCGAAGGAATGTATGGAATTAGCCGGGCTGTCGTACAAGGCCCCGATTTTTACGACGACGGAGCCGGAATACGGGGATTTGATTAGAAAGGAGATGATGACAATCGTTCAGAGCCAGAATGCTTCTTCTTTGGAATTAATCGGTCATCTGTACCTCTTTTGCGACGGGCTGATTAAATATTCATCTTCCAGAAAACAGACCCAGGGCGGGAATTTGAGCGAGTTTTATGTGCGGGAGGCAGTGGTCTATATTGAGCACAATTATGCAGAGAATATTACGGTGGAGGAACTTGCCAGGATGTGCAAATTGGACCGCAGTTATTTCGGAAAGATATTTAAGAAAGTGCTGGGTCAGTCGCCCCAGGAATTTCTGATTCATTACCGGATGGCGAAGGCGGCGGACGCGCTGATTGTTGGGAACGAATCGGTAGGCGATATCGGGGCTGCGGTGGGATATCCGAATCTGCTGCATTTTTCCCGGGCGTTCAAAGGGGTGTATGGGATGTCGCCCAGGGAATACCGGCAGAAGAACAGGATTATTTCAAGATAGTATTAAGTGAGGAGGAGAGAATACAAATGATACGGATTAAGGATATTGCGAAACAGGCCGGCGTGAGTCCTACTACGGTGTCGAATGTGATTCATGGGAATTATAATAAGGTGTCAGAAAAGACGGTGCAGCGAATTGAGAAGCTTCTTACAGAGACGGAGTATGTTCCCAGTATGGGGGCTATGATGCTGGCGGGCGGAAGTTCCCGGATTATCGGGGTGCTTGTGGGGGAGCCGGAGGGGGAGAAGCATGGAAGGGAAGGGTATGCCTTTTCCAATGTGCTGATTCGGTCTATTGAATCTGAGATTTATAAGAGAAATTACTATATGCTGCTGCATTTTACGCCGGACCCGGAGGAAGGGATTCAGTTTGCGGCTACCTGGAATGTGGAAGGGCTGATTACGCTCGGTCTTCACACGAAGAGTAATACGATGATTCAGGTGAAGGGAAAGGCTCCGGTAGTGTCGATTGACACTTATTATGAGAAGCAGGGGATTGCAAATGTTGGACTGGATGATTTGGGAGGAGGCTATCTGATGACCGAGTATCTGCTTGAGTGCGGTCACAGGAAAATCGCATTTTTGTCGGATAATGACGTGGGTGTGGACCATGAAAGATGGAAGGGAGTGTGTCTGGCATATGAAAAAAGAATGGGAGATACCGGGGGCGTCCGGCATATTATTATTCCGGGAGAGCGGACGAAACGGAAGCATTTTTATCAGGAGTATCTGGCACAGATAGCGAAAGCGGAGGATGCGTTGTTCTTTGCTTCGGATTATTATGCTGCGGAAGCGGTTGTCAGACTGAGGGATTTGGGAATTTATGTGCCGGAAGACATCTCAGTGGCGGGATTTGACGACAGTGAAGCGGCCAGACTATGCCGCCCGAGACTGACGACTATCCATCAGGATATTGTCAGGAAAGGACAATATGCGGTGAAAAAGCTGTTCCAGCTTATTGATGGGGAGCCAAATATCTCTGTATCGGACCAGCTTCCCATCTCCTTGGTGGTTCGGGACTCTGTGAAGAATATGCAAAATATATAAAAGAAGAACGGCAAGATTGTACAAAATTACGTTTTGCGCAAAACTTGTTGAAAGTGATGTATATATTCTTATATAATAGGAAAAAGGAACAAGGTTTTGCGCAAAACGTTACATCGTAAAGGAGTGATAAACTTTATGGATTTGTCAGTCTACCATTGTGGGTACGAAAAATGTCGTTTGGTACGAATGGAAGAGGCAGAGGGCGGCAGGCATTATCTTTTCTACTATATTGTATCTGGAGACGGCTCCCTGCGCGTACAGAATGAAACAGAAGATGAGAAGATTTACAGCTTGTCGTCAGGCCGGGGATTTCTAATTGATGTAGGAAGAAAGGAGCGGTATCAGATTCTTGCGAATGGGAACTGGGAATACGCATGGATTGAATTTGGCGGCGCGCGTGCCGGGGAATATATGAACCGGGCGGGATTGTCAGATACACAGCCTCTGTACATACCGGAGGAGGAAGGGCAGGGCGATGAGATTCTTCAATGTATGCTTGCGCTGATTCG
>CAOKJI010000255.1 GCA_948468495.1 uncultured Dorea sp.
AATAAATCCTACATGCTCCCGCCGAAAGGTTACCAGCTGTTCCTCATTCAGCTTCTCGATATGCTGCCCGCTGATAATAACCTCTCCTTTTGTGGGTCGTTCCAAACCCGCCAGCATGTTAAGAAGCGTTGACTTTCCCGAACCGGAGGTTCCCACAATTGCACAAAACTCTCCCCTATATATGGTGAAATCCACGCCGTCCAGCGCCCGAACCACCTCGTCCCCCAAGCGGTAGAGCTTATACAGATGCTTTACTTCTATGACTTTTCTCATTGCGCCCTCCTCTCCTCTTTATCCTCTCCCCAGTATAGTCCCTAAATCGAAAGATTTTTGGTAGTAATTCCTTAACTTTTTCTTAATAATAGTAACACTGCAATGCGAAAAAGGCAATCTCTGTTTGCATGTCTCCTAAAGGACGTAGGTTGAATCAGGCGAATATCTCTTCGCCTGATTCAACCCACTGTTTACTAACCGCCCTGTAAACGTCTAACTTAAGTTCAGCTTCCGCTGCATCAGTAATTGGGTGATGATATAAAATACCACCGAAGTTACCACCTCAAGCACCAACGCAAACACAAATGTCTTTACAAAGAATGGATATATATAAGCATCGCCCATGGTATCAGCCTTCATGACAGCCGCCACACTGTAAACCCCTCCAACGACACTGCTGACAATACCGATAATTGTATTGATACTAAAGTAAGCGACGATTGCTCCCAGGACCCTGTGATTGGAAAATAACTGTCCGACTGTAATCGACATATATATCATTACAACATTCTCAACAGCAGAAATCACAAGCAGTACCAGAATCGCCAGAATAATCTTTCCATATCCTACCGAAGCTGGAAATCCCAACTCTCTAAGCGCCTCATCCTGATAAGCCGCAAACTCTCTAATCATAGGTTTATAGACAACCAGTATCAGAATACTCAAAATTACCATTATCCCATCAATCATCGTCCATACGCTGCCGGAGATAGTCTTTGATATCAGCAGCTGCGTTCTTGAAACCGGAAGCGTGTGGGTAAGGTAACCCTCGTCTGAATACAGATTCTTATAAAAATGTATTGCTATCATCAACAATGTTCCGAATACTGCCGTCATAAATAATATCACATACAGAAGTATTCCAATAGACATAATAATGGCGCCTGTATCGGAAAGACTCTTTGGATTATCTACAAGTCTCCCGATAAACAGAAATCTTCCCAACGCCGCCGTAATCAAAAGCATAGCATGAATTAAAATCAGATAACGGCTCAATGCTTTAAAATCATATTTCATCAGTTTCCCTAACATCTGAATACCTCCCTGAACAACATATCTACTGACTTCTTCTGCTCCATACGAACCTCATCCACCGAAGCATTCAGCACCACCTGCCCGTTCTGCAGAAAGATTACCCGGTCCAGAATATTCTCAATATCCGAAATCAAATGTGTAGACAGAAGTATCGTAGCATTTTCATTATAATTAGACAAAATCGTATTTAGAATATAATCTCTGGCCGCCGGGTCTACGCCTCCAATCGGCTCATCCAGTATATAAAGTTCCGCGTCCCTGCTCATAACCATCACAAGCTGAACCTTCTCCCTCGTACCCTTCGACAGTGTGCGAAGCCTTGCATGCAGACCGATTCCTAACGCCTCTAACATCTCCTCCGCCCGGTCTCTTCTGAAATCCTCATAAAAATCCCCGAAGTACGTTATCAAATCCTGCACCTTCCAAGACGGCGTCAAATACGTTCTCTCCGGCAGATAGGATACAATCTTCTTCGTCTCCACACCCGGCAGATTCCCGTCAATCTGAACGCTCCCCTCCGTAGGGACCAGCAAATCGTTAATCAGCTTAATCAATGTGGTCTTGCCGCTGCCATTGGGTCCCAGCAGACCCACAATCTGTCCCCGTTCCAGAGACAGATTCAGGTTCGACAAAGCCCATCGTCCATTCCCATAGGTCTTTGATAACCCATAACATTCCAAAATCGGTTTCATTCTTCCTTTTCCCCCTTCACTGCATCTTCAAATAATGACCGTATCTCATCATCCTTCAATCCAAGATTATGCATATTCTCAATAAATTCTTCCAGATATCTGGCCGCCTGTTCCTTCTTAAGCTCTTTCAACAACTCTTCATCCTCCGTAATAAATCGTCCGCTGGTACGCTGGGAATACACCAGACCGCTGCGCTCCAGTTCAGACAACGCTTTCTGCATCGTATTGGGATTCACCGACGCCTCCACCGCCAGTTCGCGAACCGAGGGAAGCTTATCTCCCGGCCCGTACCTGCCGGAGATGATGTCCTGCTGAATCCGTCCCATCAACTGTAAATATATCGGCATGTTATTGTCCAAAACCCATGTCATTGTATCACCTCTCTTTTATTGTTTTACTGTATTAAGTTAATAATACAATAATACAACAGTACAGTTTTGTCAAGAGTATTTTTAAAAAATATTTTAGAAGTCAGCCAACGAAGGGAAACTAGTAGAAAAATTTATGTTCTTATGCTAAAATAAGCCTAAACAACTATGAACTGAATCACAGAATCGGAGCAGAATTATGAAGGATATCTCTACAGCAGAAGCATATTTTTTATGCGCTGTTCAGCAGAAAGGAAAAATATTTGGACATGACGACAGCAAGATTGCATGCCTGCTGTCTGCTGTTTTTGATGAAATGACAAAATGCGGCCTGATTGAAATAGCCGGAACCAAATTGAATATTACCGGGCAGGAGGACATTCTGGCTAACTGCCGACCTTACCTTAAACCCGTCTATGAACATCTAAAGGAGACTGAGTCTCTGGAGCTGAAAACTATCATGCAGGATTATAACAGCGGCTGGTCTGACCGGCGTTTGAATGCGTTAACTACCGCTATCGGAACCGGGCTGGCCGAACGCGGACTGGCCACCCGGGCGAAACTTGGTCTGTTCAACGGCCGGGTATATTTTATGCCTTATAAGACTGCGGTTCCTTCTCTGGCCGCCGAGCTTCTGGTCAATCTTCTATATCAGTCCCCGGTTCCTGCCAGGGATGGATTTCTATGGATTCTTCTGGAAAAAAGCGGCTGCATACCGAAGGATTTCTCCGATATACAGCTTCATGAGATAAGTGAGAAAATTCTAGCAGCTATTGAGAATACAAATGAACAGGAGCTGGCCAGACTGAATCGTTTTACCGAGCAATTACTGTCCATGGTAAAACATTATCCAATATAGAAAAAGTACGAACTTAAAAACCTCCTGATAAATAAGCTCTTGCCACCACATACGATGGCTCATAACATCCAGTTTTCATTCATCTATCACACCATCCTTCGCTTCCTCAAACATCTCCTTCACCGTCGGAGCATTCTTCGTCAGCTTCTTAATACTCAAATCCTCCGCCTTATTATTGGCCAGCCGAAGATTATTCTCCGATGACAGAAGCGCCTCTTTGGTCTTCTGCAGATGGAGAATCGTCTTATCTATCTCATCAATCGCTTTCTTGAATTTGTCGCTTGCAATCCGGTAATTCCTTGCGAATCCTTCCTTGAATGCGTTCATATTCTCTTCAAAATTCAGAATATCAATCTGCTGGTGTCTGGCTATCTCTAATTCCTGCCGGTACTGCCAGGAATTTAGCGCCGCATTCCGAAGCAGCGTGATTATCGGAATAAAAAACTGAGGGCGGATAATGTACATTTTCTCATATTTGTATGACACATCCACAATTCCGTTATTATATAATTCATTCTCGATTTCAAGGAGAGATACCAGCACCGCATACTCGCATTTTTTCTGGCGTCTGTCCTTATCCAGCTCCTTTAAGAAATCCTCGTTCTTATGCTTGGTGGCGGTGGTGTCCATCTCATTTTTCATCTCAAACATGATGGAGATGAACTCTACCCCGTCTTTCGATTCTCTGAAAATAAAATCGCCCTTGCTTCCTGTCCGGGCGTCGTTGTCTTTCTCAAAATAAGCTGAGGGAAACGCAGTCATGCGAAGAGCGTTAAACTGATTCATACAATGCTGTTCTAAACTCTCGCCAATCATTTTCGTAGACTGTCTGGCTTTAAAATCCTTGTAATATTCAATCTGTTCGTCTTTTAACTTCAGCTTATCCTCATACTGCTCCCTCAGAGACTTTTCCCTTAGCTGATTCTCGGTCTCCTTATTGGATAACTGGCTCTTTAGCCCTGTTATCTCCGTTGCCTTTTCGGCAATTTCTTTCTCCTTTTCCTGAACGGCTTCCGCAACCGCCAGTTTCCTCTCGGTTTCATTTCCGGAAACTTTCGCATTTAACCGC
>CAOKJI010000256.1 GCA_948468495.1 uncultured Dorea sp.
ATGTGATGGGAATCAGAGAGGGCGGGACGATGGCGCTTCTCGGGGCGACAGGGCCTATGGGATTTCTGGCGGTTGATCTGGCAATCCATGGGCCGAAGCGGCCGAAGGAGCTGTTTGTGACGGGACGCACTCAGAGCAAGCTTGATCTTGCCAGAAAGCTCTATCCGGCAGAAGAAGCCCGGAAGCATGGAGTTTCGCTGCATTATATCAATACGGCGGAAATGGAAGGGTATGGGAAGGTTCTGAAGGCTTCCTCCCCGGGGCAGCGTGGATTTGACGACGTATTTGTCTTCGCGCCCTCCGCGGAAATGGTGAAGGAAGGCGCGGATATGCTGGCCTTTGACGGCTGCCTGAATTTCTTCGCGGGGCCTGCGGATACGGATTTTACAGCAGCCATGAATTTTTACAACGTTCACTATAATTCCACGCATATTGTGGGAACCAGCGGAGGAAATACCGAAGATATGAAGGAGGCGATTTCTTACATTGAGAAAGGGACTGTGAACGCGGCGGGAATTGTTACGCATATCCTCGGACTTGACGCTGCTGTCAGGACGACAAAGGAGCTTCCGGCGATTGGAGGAGGGAAAAAAATCGTCTATACCCATCAGAGTTTCCCTCTGACATCCGTTGACAAATTTGCATCCGTAGAGGAAAATAAAGCTATGCATGGATTAAAGGAAATTCTTGCGTCGACGCATGGCTTGTGGAGCCGGGAAGCCGAGGAATATTTTTTAATGCATGCCCCAAAATTAAAATAAACAGGGGGAATGATTATGGCAGCGGAGATGTCAGTACGGAATCAGATTTTTGCGGCTTATGACAGTTTGTTTGACGCAGAAAAGAAGGTGGCGGATTATTTGGTGAATTATCCGGAGCAGGCAATCGAGATGTCGGTATCGGAGCTGGCGGCAAGAAGCGACGCAAGCCAGGCGACGGTGGTCAGGCTTTGCAAAAAGATCGGCTGCAGCGGATTCCATCAGCTCAAGATAAAGATGGCCAGAGAAATGCGGGAACAGGAAGACTATGTTGTCTCTAACGAAGTGAATGTAGAGCAGATTAAACCGTCTCTTATGAATATTCTGGCAAGTAAAATAGAAGAGCTGAAGGAGACGCTGGGCAATATTGACGAGGACGCCATGAGGGAGATTGTTCATCATATAGAGCGCGCGGGGGTTGTAGAATTTGCAGCAATGGGAAATACCATTCCCATTGCTCTGGACGGAACCTATAAGTTTAACCAGCTTGGTATTCCGGCGGTTACGTCTACAATCTGGGAAAGCCAGCAGGCGTTTGCATTTTCCTTAAAAGAAGGGGATGTGCTGATTGCAATTTCGGCTTCCGGCGCGTCAAGGCATCTGCTGGATATGGCTGAGATTGCTCATGGAAATAAGGCTGTAGTAATTGCGATTACAAATCAGCCCCATTCTCCGCTGGCGGAGGCGGGAGATTATGTGATTCTGACGGCCACAAGAGAGAATATTTTCCATGAACAGGCCAGCTTTACCCGTATGGCGGCGATGGCCGTAATCGACAGTTTGTTTCTCCTGCTGTTTTCCATGAAAAGAGATTCCTTCCGGTTTTTGTCGGAGCATGAACAGATTGTATCTGAGGACAAAATATAGGAGATTTAGCAAGTAATGAAAAGAAGATGTGCAAAAGCAGCGCTGGCCTATGTGCCGGAAGAGGGGCTGATTGGGCTGGGAGGAGGAGAGACGATCCGGTTTCTGGCAGAGGAGATTAGGATGGCCGGAAAGAAGATTCGCGTCGTAACTCCTTCGGCGGCGACAAGGCAGGCGTGCGAAGAGCTTCATATCCCGGTAGAAGAGACCGGGGACGTATCGGAGATTGCCGTAGCGTTTGACGGGTGCGATCAGCTTACAAGGGAGCTTGACGCATTGAAGAGCGGCGGCGGAATCCATACGGAGGAAAAGATTGTTGCCTCGATGGCAGAGGAGTATATCCTGCTGGCGGATGAGGGGAAACTGAGAGAAGACTTTGACGGTACTGTGCCCATTGTACTGGAAATCGTCCGGCAGGCGCAGGCTTATCTTATAAAACTGCTGAGAGAAGGCGGATGTACGGTCAGAATCAGAACAGAGCGCCTTATTGAGGTCTTTCCTCCGTCAGGATGCTCTTATGCAGAGTATGCAGAGAAAATGAAGCTGCTGCCCGGCGTGATTGACACTTCATTTTTCGCACATATTGCGAAAAGAGCGATTATCGTGACCAATACGGGCTGCGAGGTCATTGAGGTAGGAAAAGAACAGAAAGAAAAGAGGGATATAGAATGGGGAAATTAAATTGGGGAATGGCAGGATGCGGTACGATTGGCTCTGAAATGGCAAAGGCTCTGAAGGAGAGCGGAAGCGCATTGTATGGTGTGACCTGCAGGACGAAGGAGAAGCGGGAGGCATTCGCGGCCAGGTACGGGATTCCCCATGCATACGAAGACTACGAAAGAATGCTGCAAGAGAAAGAGATTGATATCGTGTATATTGCGACGCCCCATAATATGCATTACGAGCAGATTAAAGCGGCGCTGGAGGCGGGAAAACATGTGCTGTGCGAAAAGGCTGTCTGTATTAACAGCAGCCAGCTGGAAGAACTGATGGAGCTTGCGGCCGGAAAAGGACTGATTCTGAAAGAAGCGATGACGCTTTCCCATATGCCGCTTTATGGTAAACTGAAAGAATTGATTGCTTCCGATATAATCGGAACAGTCAAAATGGTCCAGGTGAATTTTGGAAGCAATAAGGAGTACGACGTTCGGAACCGTTTTTTCAGCAAAGAGCTGGCAGGCGGCGCGCTTCTGGATATTGGCGGCTATGCGGTCACTTTTGCGAGGATTTTTATGGACGCGCAGCCGGATGTAACTCTGACAACGGTGAAATACTTTGAGACAGGCGTGGATGAGCAGTCCGGGATTCTGTTAAAAAATGAAAAAGAACAGATGGCGGTCATTGCGCTGACGATGCGTGCAAAACAGCCGAAGCGGGGAATCGTAACCGGCGATAAGGGATATATTGAAATCTATGATTATCCAAGAGCGGACCGGGCGGTTATTACCGATACGGCTACAGGCTTAACAAGAACGATTCAGGAGGGAGACAGCAGGGAAGCGCTTTGCTATGAGGCAAAGGCCATGGAGGAAGCGGTGCTTGGCAGAGAGCCGAACCGCACGCTTGGGCTGTCGAAGGACGTTATGGATATCCTTACAGAGGTCAGAAGGCAGTGGGGAATGCGTTATCCCTTTGAATAAGATGGAATATATAACAGAGAGCTGGAGGGAAAAGATGAACGATACATGGCTTCATTTAGAAGGAAAAACAGTAATTGTAACCGGAGGGGCGTCAGGGATCGGCAGGGCAGTTGCGCAGGCATATCTGGATTTGGGCGCTAACGTGGCAGTCTGTGATATGAACCCGGAGGAGCCGGAATTTTCAGGCGGACAGGACAGGTTCCTCTATATTAAAACAGATGTGACAAGCAGGAAAAGCGTGGAGCATATGGTGGAGGAGACGGTGAAACGTTTCGGGACCATTGATATTCTGGTAAATAACGCGGGAATCAATATTCCAAGACTTTTGATTGATACGGAAAAGCCGGGAAGCGAATATGAACTGAAAGACGATGTATTTGACAAGGTTGTGAATGTTAATCTGAAAGGTGTCTTTCTCTGCGCGCAGCTTGCCGGAGCGGTAATGGCCAGAAAGCAGGACGGTGTAATCATCAATATGTCTTCGGAGAGCGGACTTGAAGGCTCAGAAGGGCAGAGCATTTATGCGGCAACGAAAAATGCGGTAAATTCTTTTACCCGTTCCTGGGCAAAGGAACTCGGCAGAAGAGGCGTGCGGGTTGTAGGCGTCGCGCCTGGTATCCTGGAGGCGACGGGCCTGAGAACTCCGGCGTATGAAACGGCGCTGGCATATACCAGAGGAATTACGACAGAGGAGCTCAGGAAGGGATATCAAAAGACGTCGACGACGCCGCTTGGCCGTTCCGGCAAGCTTACGGAGGTTGCGGATCTTGTCTGCTTTCTGGGCAGTGAACGGGCAAGCTATATCCATGGAGTGACCTATAACGTAGCAGGCGGTAAAACAAGAGGATAAGTGGAAGGAAAAAGGGCCGCGCTCTGCCGTTTGACGCGGGGACATGGCGGTCTGTAATATAAGAAGCGCTGCAAAATGATCCGTCAGGTTCATTTTGCAGCGCTTTTTTCTGCTGGATTCTGACTCTACATCTGTTCTAACAGTTTATCAATACTTACCAGCTTAACGCTGAGGACAAATAT